>NZ_FOQW01000014.1:0-184207 GCF_900113845.1 Methylobacterium brachiatum
CCGAGATCGGCACCCTGTCCAACAAGGCCGTGGCCAAGCTCGCCGGGCTGGCGCCCATCGCCAACGACAGCGGCCGGCGCGCCGGCAAGCGCCCGGTGCGCGGCGGCCGCGCGGGCGTGCGCGGCGTCCTGTTCGTCGTCGCCGAGATCGTGCGCCGGTACGAGCCTGACTTCGCCGACCTCCACCATCGGTTGAGCCAGGCCGGAAAGCCCAAAAAGCTCATCCGCGTCGCGCTCGCCCGCAAGCTGCTCGTGCGCCTCAACGCAAAGGCCCGCGATATCCGACGCGACCTCGCAATCGCCCCTTGACCCGACAGACAGTCGCTCTCCCCCCCTGCTGCGCAGGGTACCCTCCCCCGCAGAGGGGGGAGGGAGCGGTTGCGCACGTCCCGTCACGAAAACACCTCCGCCAGCGCCCGCTCGACCCGGGCGGTCGAGCCGGACTCATCGAGCGGGTTGCGGCGCAGGCGGTGGCGCAGGGCGGCCGGGGCGACCCGGCGGATATGGTCGTCGGTGACCGACTCGGCGCCGTCGAGGGCTGCCAGCGCCCGTGCGGTGCGCATCAGGGTCAGCTCGCCGCGCAGGCCGTCGGTGCCGAGCGCCAGGCAGAGCTGCGCCGCGCGCTCCAGCGCCGAATCCGGCACCGCCAGATGCGGCAGGCGTTCCCGGGCCAGCAGGATCTTCTTTCGGATCCCCGCCTCGTCGCCCGCCCGGGCGGCGCAGAACCCTTCGGGATCGCGCTCATAGGCATCGCGGGCGCGCACCACCGCGATCCGAGTGGCGATGTCCTGCGGGGTCGCGACCTCGCAGGCCAGCCCGAACCGGTCCAACAACTGCGGGCGCAGCTCGCCCTCCTCCGGGTTGCCGGAGCCGACCAGGACGAACTTTGCGGGGTGCCGCAAGCTGAGGCCCTCGCGCTCGACGGTGTTCACCCCGGAGGCCGCGACATCGAGCAGGAGATCCACGAGGTGGTCCTCGAGCAGGTTCACCTCATCGATATACAGGAAGCCGCGATTGGCCCGGGCGAGCAGCCCCGGCTCGAACGCCTTCACGCCGGCGCCCAGCGCCCGCTCCAGGTCCAGCGTTCCGACCACCCGGTCCTCGGTGGCCCCGAGCGGCAGGTCCACCACCGGCACCGGCTTCTTTTCGGACTTTCTCCGCGCGCCCGGCAGGCTCGCGCAGTGCGGGCAGCTCTCCGCCGGGCTGTCGGGGTCGCAATTGTACGGGCAGCCGACCACCGCGCGCATCGGCGGCAGCAGGGCGGCCAGCGCCCGGATCGCCGTGGATTTCCCCGTGCCGCGGTCGCCGAAGACCAGCACGCCGCCGATGGACGGATCTACCGCGGCGATCAGCAGCGCCTGGCGCATCTCGTCCTGCGCGACGATGGCCGAGAAGGGGAAGGTTGGCACGCACTGACCCGATGCTGGGAGGAGGCATCCGATCCACCCTCCTCATCCTGAGGCTCGCTACTACGCGGGCACCTCAGGATGCGGGAGCGGGTGGGAGAAGGGAACCCCTACTCCGCCGCCTTCTGCCGGAGCCCGATCCGCGCCCAGATCGTGGAGAGCGCCCCGACCAGATGGGCGATGTCGGCATCCGTGTGCAGCGGCGACGGGGTGATCCGCAGGCGCTCGGTGCCGCGGGCCACGGTGGGATAGTTGATCGGCTGCACGTAGATGCCGAACTCGTCGAGCAGGGTGTCGGAGATCGCCTTGCACAGCACCGGATCGCAGACCATCACCGGCACGATGTGGCTGTCGTTGGGCAGGACCGGGATGTCGGCGGCCTCCAGGGCGGTCCGGACCTTGGCGCAGCGCTCCTGATGGCGCGCCCGCTCGGTGCCGCTGGCCTTCAGGTGGCGGATCGAGGCCGCGGCGCCCGCCGCCACCGCGGGGGGCAGCGAGGTGGTGAAGATGAAGCCGGAGGCGAAGCTGCGCACGAAGTCGCACAGCTTCTCCGAGGCGGTGATGTAGCCGCCGTGCACGCCGATCGCCTTACCCAGCGTCCCCTCGATCACGTCGAGGCGGTGGGCGACGCCGTCGCGCTGCGAGATGCCGCCGCCGCGGGCGCCGTAGAGGCCGACCGCGTGGACCTCGTCGAGATAGGTGAGCGCCCCATGGGCCTCGGCCACGTCGCAGATTTCTTCGATGGGGGCGATGTCGCCGTCCATCGAGTACACGGATTCGAACGCGACGAGCTTCGGCCGGGCCGGATCGACCAGAGCGAGCTTCCGGTTCAGATCCTCCGGGTCGTTGTGACGGAAGATGTGGCGCTCGGCCCGGGAGAACCGGATGCCCTCGATCATCGAGGCGTGGTTCTCGGAATCGGAGAAGACCGCGCAGTTCGGCAGGCGCGAGGCCAGGGTCCCGAGCGCCGCCCAGTTCGACACGTAGCCGGAGGTGAACAGCAGGGCCGCCTCCTTGCCGTGGAGGTCGGCGAGCTCCTGCTCCAGCAGCACGTGGTAGTGGTTGGTGCCGGAGATGTTGCGGGTGCCCCCGGCCCCGGCGCCGCAGCGGTCGATCGCCTCGTGCATCGCACCCGTCACCGCGGGGTGCTGGCCCATGCCGAGATAATCGTTGGAGCACCAGACCGTGACCGGGCGCGTGCCCGCCGGGTGGTGGTGCGTGGCGTGCGGGAAGTTGCCGGCGTGGCGCTCGAGGTCGGTGAAGACCCGGTAGCGGCCCTCGCGGTGGAGTCCGGCGATCTCGGCTCCGAAGAAGGTCTCGTAGTCCATGTCGCCTCTCCCCGATTGATTCGCGGGTTGCCCCCGCCTGTGAGGTCGGGTTTCGCACGAGACCAGTTCCAAATTGGTGCGCGCGCGAAATCCTTTCGTGATGGCCGGGTCTACCCGTTATCCCCCGGCCGCGCCGCCCGGTCCGGCGCCCGGGCCGGCAGGCTCCAGCGCCACAGCTCGGCCGAGGGCAGCGGCAGCATCAGGAACCAGTGTTCGAGCGTCGCCAGAGCCATCAGGGTCGCCAGGACGGTGAAGCCGACCAGCTCGTGCGCCAGCAGGTCCGGGCCGAGGGCCGCCCGCCCGAGCAGGCCCGCCGCGACGGTCCCGAGGCTCACCGAGACCGGGAACAGCAGGTTCATCGGCTTGCGGGACAGATAGCAGGCCAGGTAGCCGAGATGGTCCGGCAGGAACTCGGCGTGCAGGTTGCGCACCCCGAGGAACAGGTTGAGCCGCGCCGACAGGTTCATCACCACGAGCGCGCCGTAGGTCCAGAGGGCGATGGTGTTGGCCCCGCCCCAGACCAGGGCCAGGATCGCCAGGCCGCCGATCACGATGGCGAATTCGTGCCAGAGACTGGTGGCGAGCGCCGCCAGGAACCGGTCGAGCCCGCGCAGGCCCGGCGCGCAGGCGGCCGGTTTCGGGCCCGACAGGAAGCCCATGTAGTAGCTCATCTCCTGCCAGCCCCAGACCGCCAGGGCCGCCGTGAACGCCGTGTAGGCCCCCGCCGCGCTGGTATCCTGCGCGCTCAAGCGGATCGCCACCAGGGCGCCGGCGAGCAGCAGGGTCGCGCCGGCCATGCTCCACGGATGCGTGCGCCGCGGGGCGTGGTCGAGCAGCAGGATCAGCCCGGTGGAGAACCACCAGAGCACCAGGGCGTAGGCGACCGGTACGGCGTAGGTCGCCATCCTACCAGACCGGCTGGAGGCGGATATCGGCCGGCAGGGCGTTCGCCTTGACCGGCAGGAGGTAGAGCCGGACGAAGGTGGCGGCCGCGCGCAGCACCTGGGCGCCGTGCTTGAGCTTGCCCAGGACGCCGCCCCGGGCCCGGGCCTCGGCGATCGCCCGGGAGCAGGCGAGCAGCCTGTCGAGCCCGGCCCGGAACTTCGGGTTGTCGAGGTCGAGTTCCAGCGGGAAGGTCTGCCGCGAGATTTCCGAGGTGATGCGGAACACCTTGTAATCGTAGTCGGTGGGATCGACCCCGAGCGCCGCGTGGAAGGCCGGGCGGTGATGGTCGCGCACATACATCGTGGCGAAGACCGCCAGCAGGAAGAACCGGATCCAGTAGCGGTTCACGCCGCTCGTCAGCTTCGGGTTGGCGCGCATCAGCAGCGCGAAGGCCTCGCCGTGGCGGAACTCGTCGTTGCACCACAGCTCGAACCACTTGAAGATCGGGTGGATGCGCCGCTCCGGGTGCTTCTCCAGCTCGCGGAAGATGGTGATGTAGCGGGCGTAGCCGATCTTCTCCGAAAGGTACGTCGCGTAGAAGATGAATTTCGGCCGGAAGAACGTGTATTTCTTGGACTTGGTGAGGAAGCCGAGATCCACCCCGATGCCGAAATCCTTCAGCGTGTCGTTGATGAAGCCGGCATGGCGCGCCTCGTCGCGGCTCATGAACCCGAACAGCTCCTTGATGTCCTTGTTCTTCGCGCGCTTGCGCATCTCGGCATAGAGCACGCAGCCGGAGAACTCGGCGGTGATCGACGACACCAGGAAATCCAGGAACTCCTTCCGCAGCTCGGGCTCCATCTGCGACAGGTCGCAGTCGAAATCGGCGTTGCGGGTGAAGTGGCGCTTGTTCGGGTCGGCGCGCAGCTCGGCGATGAGCAGGTCCCAGTCCCGGCGCACCGGCTCGACGTCGGTGCGGTCGAGCTCGTCGAAATCGGTGGTGTAGAAGCGCGGGCTCAGGAACGTCGTTTCCTGGGCGGCCTTGGTCGATTCGTTGACCGGCGTTTTCGGGACCGGCTGGCCGGAGAGCGGCGGGACAGGAGCGTTCACAGCTTCCTCCTCTCGGAAAAACTGACCTCGTAGAGCTCGGTCAGTTCGAGATGGGCGACGAGCTTCGTCCAGGCCCGCTCCAGCAGGCCGGCCCGGGTGACGGTGGCGGTGCGGCGGACGGTGAGCCGCTCGCCGTAGGGCACGGAGGTCGGGGCGTCGTGGACCTGAACCGCGTCGCCGGGCTCGATCTCGAAGCCGGAATCCAGGGTGACGTGCGCGTGCAGGCTCTCGGGCGTCTGCTCGATCTCGATCGTGCAGGGCACGGTGACGGTGCGGCGTGCGAACAGGCCCATCAGCGCGTCTCCGGGCCGGCGGCGGCGAGCAGCCGGGCGAAGGCGCCGGCATTGGTCGGGCCGAAGGCTTCGAGCGGCACCCGGCGGCCGGTGGCGTCGTCGGCGAGCGACAGGCGGCCGTCATCGTAGCGGGTCAAGCTGAACGGCTGTTCCGGCCCGAGGCCGTCGCGCTGGCGGGCCTGGGCGAGGCCCCGCAGGGTCCCGCGCAGGAAACCGTCCTCGCCGGGGCGGATCCAGGCGACGATCTGCCGGTCGGCGGCGTTGCGCAGGGCGATCGAGCCGTCGACCTGGTCCTCGGCGCGGAATTCGAGCCGCGTGACCGGCTTGGCCGCCGGCAGGGCGATCATGCCGATGCCCTCGCTGCGCCCGATCAGGACGGCCAGCATGGCGAAGCCCATCAGCGCCCCGGCGCCGATCATCAGCAGGGCCGGTGCCGGTCCTGCGGCTCGGCCGACGCTCTCCGCCCGCTCGCCCATCGCGCCTCTCCCTATTCGGCCGCGACGAGGCGGCCGGGATTTTCTTGGACCGCCCGCGGACGCGGGACGATCACCGGCCGCACCGTCTGCGACGCCGCGGCATGGGCCTCGACCGCCCGCGCCAGGAGCGCCGCCACCGCGTCCGCATCCGGGACGGAACGCAGCATGGGCTCAGTCCGGGCGATGCGCCAGGGCCGGGCATGCGGCCAGAGCTGAAGGTAGGCGATGCGCAGGCCCGGCCGCAACCGGAGCGGCAGATCCCCGCTCCCATCCGTGAAGGCACGCAACGCCGCACCCTCCACCTGCGCGAAGGGGACGTTGTGGGTCACCGGCAGGGCGATGCCGGTATGCAGCACCACCCGGCGGTCGGTGATCGTGTAGACCGTGGTCCGGTGGCTGAGCCACGCGAACAGCCAGAGCAGCGCGAGCCCGACCGCGCCGACCGCCAGGGTCGGGCCGACCGTGGCGAGCGCCGAGACGGGCGAGCCGGCCGTGAGCCCGAAGGCCAGGGCGCAGGCGGCGAACCAGGCCGCGACCAGGCGGGCGTGATAGACCCGGACCAGCAGCCCCCCGGTGGTCGGGGCCCCCTGCCACAGGATCCGCTCGTTCGCCGGCAGCGGGCCGGGCAACCCGCGCAGGGTGCCCTCGGGGAGGAAATCGCCGCTCATAGCAGGGGCTCCGCCCGGGCCGGGGTGGCGTAGAGCGTGCCGGCGCCGAAATAGGCCATGATCCGCTCCTCCTCCAGGAAGGTGATGCTGTCGGGATCCCGGGTCGCCGGGATGTCGGCGAACTGGGCGGCGAGCAGGGCCTCGGATTTCACCGTCTTGGTGAAGCCGCCGGCCCGGCAGAACGTGGTCGGCATCAGCCGGCGGCCACCTGTGGGCAATTCGACCTCGTAGTAGCGGATCAGCGATTCGCCGCGGTCGACCCAGACGTCGCTGACCACACCCGCCACCGCGTTATCGGTGCCGAACACGGTCATGCCGATCGGGTTCGGGCCGTCCTCATGGATGACGAAGGCCGTGGCGACCCGCAGGGGCACGATCCGGTACTCCTCGTCCCAGGTCTTGTCGTGGACGTCGTGGCGGACCACCCAGGAGCCCGGGCCGACGCCGGCCTGGAGGGAGGCCTCGGTCCGCTCGTAGGGCGCGCCGGGCCAGGGCTCGACCTTGCGGGCCGGGATCCCGGTCTCGATGTCGTCCCGGCCCTGCATCGCCTGCGGCGCGTAGGTGGTCTCGCCGCCCGGCAGGTGGAACGCCTTGGAGCGCGGGATCAGGACCGGGTCCGGCGCCTTGCGGCGGCCGACGATCTCGTTCTCCAGCGGATAGCCCTCGCGCCGGTCCTCGCGGCGCAGCCAGAAGACCAGCCCGGCGAAGAAGATGAAGAAGGCGTAGAGCACGACCTGGGCGACGTCGACGTAACCCGTAATGGCGCCGGTTGGCATGGTTGTCCTCCCCGAGTCTCAGGCCGTCCGTTCGGCAAGGGTGCCGCCGAGGCGATCGCGAATCGCCGCGCGCGCATCCTCCCGAACCAGCGGGCCCAGGGCGATCAGGGCCGCGAACAGGAGGGCGATCTCGATGTGGTAGACGATCAGGTAGCCGATCGCGGGCTCGTTCATGCCCTCGCCGAGGACCCCCGACTGGGCGATGGCGCCGCCGAGGTCGCGCACGATGCCGCTCGCGGCGATGGAGATGCCCGCGGCACTCGCCTGGACGGCGCCCCAGGCGCCGAGCGCCAGCCCGGTATCCTCGGGCCCGGCCCGGTTCATCGAGGCGGTGAGCGTGCCGTGGGCGAACAGCCCGCCGCCGAGCCCGATCAGGCTGACGCCGGCCGCGAACAGGTCGGCGGAGGCGAGCGGCGCCGCGAAGACCACCGCCGAGAAGGCCAGGATGCCGATGCCGACGCCGACGGCCGAGACCCGGAACGGGTCGCCGCCGCGGCCGAGCCAGCGGGCGGCGATCAGCAGGCCGAGCCCGCCGCCGGCGGCGAGCAGAGCGGTCAGGGCCGTGGTCGCCCCAACCGAGAGATGCAGGATCTGGCCGCCATAGGGTTCGAGCAGGATGTCCTGCATCGAGAACCCCGCGGTGCCGAGCCCGATCGCCACGAGGCGCCGGCGCGCGGCGCCCTGCCCGGCATAGTCGCGCCAGGAGGAGCGGAAGTCCCGCGCCGGCGCGGCCTGAGCCCGGTTCGGATCACGGGGCTCCTGCTTCCACAGGGCGACCCCGTTCAGCACGATGGTGACCAGCGCCGCGCCCTGGATCACCTGGATCAGCCGAACGGGCGAGAAGTGGGCCAGGAACAGCCCGAACAGCAGGGCGCTCGCCATCATGCCGAACAGGAGGGCGACGCAGAGCAGCGCCACCACCTTCGGGCGGGCATGCGCCGGGGCGAGATCGGTGGCCAGCGCCAGGCCGACGGTCTGGGTGGTGTGCAGACCGGCCCCGACCAGCAGGAACGCCAGCGCCGCGGCCAAATCCCCGACCCAGAGCGGGCCGGTGGTGTCGCCCGACAGGATCAGCAGGGCGAACGGCATGATCGCCAGGCCGCCGAACTGGAGCAGGGTGCCGAACCAGATATACGGCACCCGCCGCCAGCCCAGCACCGAGCGGTGCGTGTCCGACCGGAACCCGACCAGGGCCCGCAGCGGCGCGAAGATCAGCGGCAGGGCCAGCATCACGGCGACGATCCAGGACGGGACGCCGAGCTCGACGATCATCACCCGGTTGAGCGTGCCGATTAGCAGCACCGCCGCCATGCCGACGGTCACCTGGAACAGGGCCAGCCGCAGCAGCCGCCCCATCGGCAGCTCGACGGTGGCGGCATCCGCAAACGGCAGGATCGCCGGGCCGAGGCGCATGAGGGCGTTTGTCAGGGCGCGGCCGGATCTCATGCGGGGGTCCCCCCCGTCCCATCCTTCCCCCTCATCCTGAGGTGCGGCGCAGCCGCCTCGAAGGAGGGCTCCAGGGATCGCGCGGCCGGCTGGAGGGCTCCTTCGAGGCCTCCGCTGCGCTCCGGCACCTCAGGATGCGGGCTTTGTTGTGAGGCGCGCGTCAGCGCGATCGCGTTCGACAGGTAGAAGCCGCTGTTGACCCGATGGCTCTGCGCCCAGGTGAATCCGGCGAGCGCCGGCTCCGAGGACATCCGCCGGCGCAAGCCGCCCTCGGTCACCGGCACGATGGCCGGCGAGCGGTCGCCGCGGGGGAAAAACTTTCCGGCAGCGTGCATCACAGTAAGCAGGGCCGTGCGCGGCGCCACGGTGAACAGCACCGAGCCGTCGGTGCGGGCGCCCAGCACCGCGAGCGCCCGGACGATGTCGGCGGCGCGATAGTGGATCAGCGAATCCATCGCGACCACGTGGTCGAACCGGCCGAGGCCCGGGTCGAGCATGTCGCCGACGCGGAATGCGATCCGGCCGGGTCCGGGGATCGCCGGCAGCCGGTCCCGGGCGAGGCCGACCAGGGTCGGCGAGACGTCGATGGCGACCACCTCGGCGCCGCGCCGGGCGGCCTCGACGCTGAGCGCCCCGGTGCCGCAGCCGGCATCGAGCAGGCGCAGGCCCGCCATGTCGGCGGGCAGCCAGGAGAGCAGCGTCGCGCGCATCGCGTCGCGGCCGGCCCGCACGGTGGCGCGGATCCGGCTCACCGGCGCGTCGGAGGTCAGGCGCGACCAGGCCTCGACCGCGGTGCGGTCGAAATAGGTGGTCAGTTCACCCCTGCGGGTGTCGTAGCTCGCGCCCGCCATCAATCGAATCCCAAAAATTCGAACAGGTCGCGGTCCTTCATCGGCACGGCCTCGCAGGGCTCCTCGCCGGCCCAGAGCGTCTCGGCGAGCCGCATGTACTCGGCCGTCACCGCGTCGAGCTCGGGAGACGATTCCATCTCGAACAGGGTCGACTTCTTGAGCCGCGAGCGGCGGACCACGTCGAGGTCGGGGAAGTGGGCGAGGCGCTTCAGGCCGACCGCGTCGTTGAACCGATCGATCTCGTCGGTCTTGGCCGAGCGGTTGGCGATGACGCCGCCGAGCCGCACCGGGTAGTTCTTCGCCTTGGCGTGGATCGCCGCCACGATCCGGTTCATCGCGAAGATCGAATCGAAGTCGTTGGCGGTGACGATCAGCGCCCTGTCGGCGTGCTGGAGGGGCGAGGCGAAGCCGCCGCAGACCACGTCCCCCAGCACATCGAACACGACGACGTCGGTATCCTCCAGGAGGTGGTGCTCCTTGAGGAGCTTCACGGTCTGGCCGACCACGTAGCCGCCGCAGCCGGTGCCCGCGGGCGGGCCGCCGGCCTCGACGCACATCACGCCGTTATAGCCCTCGACCACGAAATCCTCGACGCGCAGCTCCTCCGAATGGAAGTTCACCGCCTCGAGGGCGTCGATCACCGTCGGGGCGAGGCGCTTGGTCAGCGTGAAGGTCGAGTCGTGCTTGGGGTCGCAGCCGATCTGCAGCACCCGCTTGCCGAGCTTCGAGAACGCCACCGACAGGTTCGACGAGGTGGTGGACTTGCCGATGCCGCCCTTGCCGTAGACCGCGAACACCTTCGCGGTCTCGATCTTCAGGTCCGGGTCGAGGGCGACCTGGACGCTGCCGTCTTCCTTCCGGGCGATGACCGGATTGCGGATGGCGATGTTCATGCGGCGACTCCTGTGGTGACGCCTTCGAGACGATCTTCCAGTTCCTCCTCGGCCCGGTCGAGGGCGTCCCGCATCGCTGCGTCGGGGGTCCAGAAGCCGCGCTTGTGGGCCTCGATCAGCCGTTGGGCGACCTTGGCGGAGGCGGTGGGGTTGAGGGCGGCCATGCGCTCGCGCATGGCGGGGTCGAGCACGTAGGTCTCGGTGATGCGCTCGTAGATCCAGGGCTGGACCGCGTTGGCGGTGGCCGACCAGCCGACCGTGTTGGTCAGGTGCGACTCGATCTGGCGCACGCCCTCGTAGCCGTGGCTGAGCAGCCCCTCGTACCATTTCGGGTTGAGCATGCGGGTGCGCGTCTCCAGCGCCACCTGCTCTTCGAGGGAGCGCACGCGCCCCTCCCCGCGGGTCTGGTCGCTGATGTAGATCGGCACCGCCTCGCCGCGGGCGCGGGCCACCGCCCGGCCCATGCCGCCGAGTCCGTCGAAGTAATGGTCCACCGAGGTGACGCCGACCTCGACGGAATCGAGGTTCTGGTAGGCCATGTCGACGGAGGCCAGCACCGCCTTCATCAGGTCGCGCTGCGGCGCCGGGCGGCCGTTCCGGCCATACGCGAAACTCTTGCGGCGCGAGAAGGTCTCGCACAGCTCGGCATCGTCGTCCCAGCTCCCCGAATCGACGAGGTGGTTGACGTTGGCCCCGTAGGCGCCCTCGGCGTTGGAGAAGACCCGCAACGCCGCCGTCTCCAGGTCGCAGCCCTGCTCGGCCTGGATCGCCAAAGCGTGCTTGCGCACGAAATTCTTTTCGAGGGGCTCGTCGGCGGTGGCGGCGAGGAAGGACGCTTCCGCCAAGAGCTTGGTCTGGAGCGGGAGCAGGTCCCGAAAGATGCCCGAGAGGGTGACCACCGCGTCGATCCGCGGGCGGCCGAGCGTTTCGAGCGGGATCAGCACCGCACCGCTGAGCCGGCCGTAGCCGTCGAAGCGCGGGGCCGCGCCGATCAGGGCGAGCGCCTGGGCGATCGGGCCGCCCTCGCTCTTGAGGTTGTCGGTGCCCCACAGGACCAGGGCGACGCTCTCGGGGCAGGGTTTTCCGTCCGCGGCGAAGCGCTCGAGGATGCGCTCGACCTGGCGGGCGCCGTCGGCCACCGCAAAGGCCGAGGGCAGGCGGTACGGATCGAAGCCGTGGATGTTGCGCCCGGTCGGCAGGATCGCCGGGTTGCGCAGGAGATCACCGCCGGCCACCGGCGGGATGAAGCGGCCGTCGAGCGCCCGCAGGAGCGCCGGGATCTCGTGGTCGCGCGCCAGGAGGGCGTCGGTCTTGGCCAGCCCCGCGAAGGCGGCGCGGGTCTCGGTATCCGCCGGCAGCCCGGAGGCCGAAAAGGCCGCCTCGGCGCCCTGCCCCGCGACGAGCGCCGCGATGCCGGCGCGATCGGGCTTGAGCCCGTGCGAGGCTTCCGCGAGGGCGAGCAGCAGGTCGATCCGCTCCGCCTCCGGCACGCCTTCGCCGACCACGTGCAGCCCGTGCGGGATCAGGGTCTGCTCCAGCTCCTGCACGGCGGACCAGAGGCTCGCGACCCGGGCGCCGAGGTCGCCGGTCCAGGCCGGCTCGGCGGGGACGAGATCGACGGCGGCGCCCTGCTCCTGGATCAGCCGGGCGAGGGTCTCGCGCTCGGCCGTCGCTTCGAGGTCGAGCCCGCGCCAGCGCTCCATCGAGCTCTTCAGGTCGAGCAGCCCGCGATAGAGCCCGGCGGTGGCCAGGCTCGGGGTCAGGTAGCTCACCAGCGTCGCGGCCGAGCGGCGCTTGGCCAGCGTCCCCTCGGACGGGTTGTTGGCCGCGTAGAGATAGATGTTGGGCAGCGCCCCGATCATGCGCTCCGGCCAGCAGGCCTCGGACAGGCCGGTCTGCTTGCCGGGCATGAACTCGAGCGCCCCGTGGGTGCCGAAATGCAGCACGGCGTCGGCGGCGAAATCCTCGCGCAGGTAGCGGTAGAAGGCCGAGAAGGCGTGGGTCGGCGCGAAGCCGCGCTCGAACAGCAGGCGCATCGGGTCGCCCTCGTAGCCGAAGGCCGGCTGCACCCCGACGAAGGCGTTTCCGAATTGCGCGCCGAGCACGAACAGGTCGGCGCCGTTGGTCTGGTGGCGGCCGGGCGCCGGACCCCACTGGGTCTCGATCTCGGCGAGGTATCGTTCGCGCCGGACATGGTCCTCGGCCCGGATGCGGGCATGGACGTTGGCCTGGGTCCCGTAGCGCTTGGCGTTGCCGTCCAGGATTTTTTCGCGCAGGGCGTCCACGCTCTCCGGGACCTCGACGGCGTAGCCGTCCGCCGCCAGGCCCTTCAGGGTGTTGAGCAGCGAGGCGTAGACCGACAGGAACGCGGCGGTGCCGGTGGCGCCGGCATTCGGCGGGAAGTTGAACAGCACCACGGCGATCTTGCGCGCGGCCTTGGGCGTCCGGCGCAGGGACACGAGGCTCTCGACCCGCTCGGCCAGCCGCGCGACCCGCTCGGGATGGGCGCGCATGTCCCGGGCGTTGTCGCTGCCGGATGCCGCGGAGCGGCCGCCGAACACCATCGGGGCGGTGGCGCCGTCGAGCTCGGGGATCGCGACCATCATGGTCGCCTCGACCGGCGACAGGCCGCGCTCGCCCGCCTCCCATTGCTCGATCGTCTGGAATTCCAGCGCCTGGGCGGCGAGGTAGGGCACGTCGAGCTGCGCCAGCATCGCCTCGGCCGCCGCGGCGTCGTTGTAGGCCGGGCCGCCGACCAGCGAGAAGCCGGTGAGCGAGACCAGGGCGTCGATCCGGGCGCGTCCGTCGCGCATGAAGAAGGCGTCCACGGCCGGGCGGTTGTCGAGGCCGCTGGCGAAGGCCGGCACCACGTCGAGACCCTTGGCCTCGAGGGCGGCGATCACCCCGTCGTAATGGGCGGTGTTGCCGGCCAGCACGTAGCTGCGCATCAGCAGCAGCCCGACCCGGCCGCGCGCCTCCGCCGCGCGCGGCAGGCGGGACGGGTCCTGGCCGATCCGGCCGGCCATGCGCGGGTGGTAGAGGCCGGTCTCGGGATAGTCGAGCGGGGCCGGCGCGGCCGGGCCGTCGCGCCACACGGCGCGCGCGCCGGCGGCGTAGCGATGCACCAGGAAACGGACCAGGGCGGCGACGTTCTCGTCCGAGCCGGCCAGCCAGTATTGCAGCGTCAGGAAGTAGGCGCGCACGTCCTGCGCCGAGCCCGGGATGAAGCGCAGGATCTTCGGCAGCTTGCGCACCAGCGCCATCTGGCGGCCGGCATTGCCCTGCTGGCCGGGCTTGCCGCGCAGCTTCTTCAGGAAGTCCAGGGCGCTGCGCTTGGTGCCGCTCATGTCGAAGCGGCCGAGCTTGGTCGTCTTCACCACCTCGCCCGCCGAGAGGCAGCCGACCATCGCGTCGCAGGCGTCGCGCCGGGCCGCGAGGGTCGGCAGGATCGCCCGGACATGCTCGTCCATGAACAGCATGGCCGAGAGTACGATGTCGGCCTGGGCGATGTCGCTGCGGCAGGCGTCGAGGGCCGCGGGATCGGTGTCCCACTCCGCCGCGGCGTGGAAGCCGAGCACCACGCCGGGCATCTCGGACCGCAGGCGCAGGCGCGCCCGCTCGACCGCGCTCGCGAGGTGGTTGTCGAGGGTGACGATGACGACGCGGATCGGCGGCCGGCGCTGCGAGGCGTCCGCCTTCGACGAGCCGGCCTCCAGGCCGGCGGGGAGCGCTCTAGCGGCCATAATGCGCCTTGGCGTCGTAGAGGGTTTCGAGGGTGATGAGCGGCAGCCGCCGCTCACGGGCGAACTTCTCCGTGTTGCTGCGCGCTTTGCCGCGCACGAAGAACGGGATCTTCTTCAGTTCCCGCTCGGCCTCGGGGGCCCAGGGGGCATCCGTGATCGTGACCGCTTCCTCCAGGAGGATCGGCGCGACTGCCGGGCTTGGGGTCGCCGGGGGTACGGGCGCCGCGACCGGCGGGGCCTCGAACGGCGTGCCGCCGAGATGCGACGGGCCGACGCCGTCGTGGAATTCGGGATCCTCCCGGAACATGCCGAGCAGGTGTTCCTCGAGGCCCATCATCAGCGGATGGACCAGGGTGTCGAACAGGACGTTGGCGCCCTCGAAGCCCATCTGCGGGGCGTAGCGGGCCGGGAAATCCTGGACGTGGATTGGGGCGGAGATCACCGCGCAGGGGATGCCGAGCCGCTTGGCGACGTGGCGCTCCATCTGGGTGCCGAGGACGAGTTCCGGGGCGGCGGCGCGGATCGCGGCCTCGACGTCGAGGTAATCGTCGGTGATCAGGGCCTCGATGCCGTGCTCGGCCGCCTCGGCCCGGACCTCGCGGGCGAATTCGCGGCCGTAGGTCCCGAGGCCCACGACGGTGAAGCCCAGTTCCCGGGCGGCCATCCGGGCGATGCCGATCGCGTGGGTCGCGTCGCCGAACACGAAGACGCGCTTGCCCGTCAGGTAGGTCGAATCGACCGAGCGCGAGTACCAGGGCAGGCGCGAGCCGGGGCCGTCGAGGAGTGGCGCCGGATCGATGCCGGCCAGAGCCGCGACCTCCGCCACGAAGCGGTTCGTGGCGCCGACCCCGAGGGGCACTTCCTTGGTGAAGGGCTGCCCGAAGCTCTTCTTGAGATATTCGGCGGCGCTGCGGGCGGTTTCCGGGTAGAGCACGACGTTGAAGTCGGCATCCTTGAGTCGGCCGAGATCGGCCGGGCCGGCGCCGAGCGGCGCCACCACGTTGACGGCGATCCCGAGCGTGTCGAGCAGCCGGCGGATCTCGATCAGGTCGTCGCGGTGGCGGAAGCCGAGCGCGGTCGGGCCCAGGATGTTGCAGAGCGGGCGCTGCCGCGACTCATCCGGGCTTCGGGGCGAGGCCGGTCCCGCGAGGGCCCGGACCAACCGATAGAAGGTCTCGGACGCGCCCCAGTTCTCCTTCTTCTGGTAGGCCGGCAGCTCCAGCGGAATCACCGGGATCGGCAGATCGAGCGCCTTGGCGAGCCCCCCGGGATCGTCCTGGATCAGCTCGGCGGTGCAGGAGGCGCCGACGATCATCGCCTGCGGCTGGAAGCGCGCGTAGGCGGCGGCGACCGAGGTCTTGAACAGCTCGGCGGTGTCGCGGCCGAGATCCTGCGCCCGGAAGGTCGTGTAGGTGACGGGCGGGCGGGCATCCCGCCGCTCGATCATCGTGAACAGCAGGTCGGCGTAGGTGTCGCCCTGCGGCGCGTGCAGCACGTAGTGCAGCCCGTGCATCGCGGTGGCGACGCGCATCGCGCCGATATGCGGGGGGCCTTCGTAGGTCCAGAGGGTGAGCTGCATCGCCCTACACCTCCAGCAGCGCGCGCCGCCGGAGCGGGCGTGCGAACAATTCGGCGAGGTCGCCGGCCTGCTCGTAGCCCTGGACCGGGGTGAACAGCAGCTCGATCGACCACTTGGTCGAGAGGCCCTCGGCCTCCAGCGGGTTGGCGAGGCCGAGGCCGCAGATCGTCAGGTCCGGCCGCTCCGCCCGGCAGCGATCCATCTGGTCGTCGAGGCTCTGGCCCTCAGTCACCCGGGTGCCCGCCGGCAGCATCTCGATCTCGGCCGCCAGATGCGCCCGGTGCAGGTAGGGCGTCCCGACCTCGACCAGCGCCACGCCGAGCTCGCGGGCGAGGAACCGCGCGAGCGGCACTTCGAGCTGCGAATCGGGGAAGAAGAACACCCGCTTGCCGCCGAGCTTGTCGCGATGCGGCGCGAGCGCGGTCTCGGCCCGGGCGCGCCCGGCCGCGGTCGCCGCCGCGAAGGTCGCGTCATCGATCCCGAAGGCCTCGGCAGCCGCGCGCAGCCAGCCGGTGGTGCCTTCGGCGCCGAGCGGAAACGGCGCGGCGAGCCGGCGCGCGCCGCGCTCGTCCAGCGCCCGGGCGGTGTCGGCCAGGAACGGCTGGGCCAGCAGGTATCGGGTATTGCGCCCGACCGCCGGCATCGCGCCGGCCCGGCGGGCCGGGAGGAACCGGACGTCGGCGATCCCCATCGCGGACAAGATCCGGAGAAACTGGTCCTCGACCACGTCGGCCAGCGCGCCGACGATCAGCAGCGACGGCGCTTCCTCGGCGGGCGCCCGCGGCAGTTCCGGCACCAGGGCGGCCAGGCAGGCATCCTCGCCCTGCGTGAAGGTCGTCTCGATGCCGGAGCCCGAATAGTTCAGCACCCGCACCGGCGCGAGGCGCCCCGACAGGCGCTGGGCCGCCCGGGACAGATCGAGCTTGATCACCTCGGACGGGCAGGAGCCCACGAGGAACAGGAGCTTGATGTCCGGCCGCCGCTCGATCAGCCGGGTGACGACCCGGTCGAGTTCCTCGTTGGCGTCCGCGATCCCGGCCAGGTCGCGCTCGTCGATGATCGCGGTGGCGAAGCGCGGCTCGGCGAAGATCATCACCCCGGCGGCCGACTGGATCAGGTGGGCGCAGGTGCGCGAGCCGACCACCAGGAAGAAGGCGTCCTGGATCTTCCGGTGCAGCCAGACGATGCCGGTGAGCCCGCAGAACACCGCGCGCTGGCCGTGCTCCTGATGAAGGTCGATGCCGCCGCACGCGGCCACCGGGGGCGGGACGGGCGCGTTCACGACAGGGCCTCCGCGAGTTGCGGCTGGCCTGTGCCGGCGCCTTCCAGGCGGGCGGACCGGAGCTTCAGCAGGAACTGCCCGGCATTGACCAGGTAGGTCGCGTAGGCCGCCAGCGCGAGGATCAGCAGGGCCTGAGCGCCGAGGGCGCCGGTGGCGAGGGCGGCGAGGTAAGCGGTGTGGAGGGCCAGCACCAGCATGCTGACCATGTCCTCCCAGTAGAAGGCCGGGGCGAACAGCCAGCGGCCGAACACCGCCTTCTCCCAGATCGAGCCGGTGACCATGATCGCGTAGAGCGCCAGGGTCTTCACGACCACGGATGCTTCGGCGGCGAGCTGGCCCTGTCCCGTGGCGAGCGCCCGCAGCACCAGGGCGAGACTCACCAGGAAGATCGCGAATTGCACCGGGGCCAGCACGCCCTGCACCAGGGTCCAGGGCGAGGCGTCGCGCCGCAGGCGCTCGGCGGCCGTGTAGAGCGGTCGTGCTGGACGGTCCCCGGGACCCATGCATCCGCTCCCC
The DNA here is from genome assembly GCF_900113845.1 of Methylobacterium brachiatum. Lineage (NCBI taxonomy): Bacteria > Pseudomonadati > Pseudomonadota > Alphaproteobacteria > Hyphomicrobiales > Methylobacteriaceae > Methylobacterium > Methylobacterium brachiatum. The sequence continues at coordinate 17,252 of NZ_FOQW01000014.1, forward strand.
TGCTCTCGGCGTCGTCCTGGGACGTCGTCGTTGGCAGAGGCTAGGGCCGCATCCCCAAAAGTGTCAAGTGCACTTGACGCTTCTTTGAGATGACATGCGGTTTGACATATTTTCTTTGTTCCAAGTCATTGCCAAGATCGGCGGCTCGGGTATCGTTCCGAACGCTGGTTGGGGCTTTCGTAGCTTGGCTGGTTTGATCCGAGGATCGACGACGACGAAGACGTGAGAAGACAGGCGGACAACGCCGTGCTCGACGCGCATGCGGAACCGCCGGTCCATCCGGGCCGGGGCCGCTTCTGGGAGGGATGCCGATGGGAGACTGGAGGCATTTCGGTGAGCGTCTGGATCCTGGGCCGGTCGCCGGCGGCTGCGGCACGATGAGCGACGGGCGGTCGTCCTTCGCGGACGGCCCGCGGGTGCGCCACCAATCCATCCCGCGCCCCGCCGCGGACGACAAGGCGGTGCCGGACGCGCTGGCCCGCCTGGTCGAGGCGGAGATCCTGCCCCGGCTGATGCTGGCCCACCGGCCCGCCGGCCGCCGCGCCCAGGCCGACCGGGCTCCGAGCCCGGACGAGATCGCGGCCTTCAGCGCCCTCTTGCTCACCCCCGGGCCGATCGACCTCGACAGCCAGGTCTCCGCCCTGCGCGAGGGCGGGCTGCCCCTGCCGCGCCTGCTCCTCGACCTGCTCGCCCCGGCGGCGCGCCACCTCGGCGAGCTCTGGGAGGACGATGTCTGCGACTTCCTCGCCGTGACCGAGGCGCTGGGCCGGCTGCAGGCGGTGAGCCGGCGCCTCTGCGCGCAGCTCGAGGACGAGTCGGTGCCGGCCAACGGCCGCAGCGTGCTGCTGCTGCCCTGCCCCGGCGAGACCCATCATTTCGGCCTGTCGATCGTCGCGAGCTTCTTCCGCGAGGCCGGCTGGGACGTGACCACCGCGGTCCCCGGGCCTGGGGTCGATCCCCTGAACCTGCTGCGCACCGAGTGGTTCGACGTGGTCGGGCTGTCGCTGTCCTGCGACGTGTTCCTGCCCGCCCTGACCGTTACCGTGGCGGATGTCCGGCAAGCCTCCAGCAATCCCCAGGTCCGGGTGATCGTCGGCGGTCCGTATTTCGCCCGCTACGGCGGCGAGGCGGGCATCGTCGGCGCCGATGCCTGTGCACCGGACGGGTGCCTGGCGCCGGCCACGGCCGAAGCGTTGCTGGACAGACGCGCCCTGGCCTGCTGAAAGGGTCCAAACTACAACCATCACATTACGGTGACCGTGACGCCCCAGCCTCACCCCACCCCGCAGCCGCCCCCTGCGGCGCTGCTCCAGGTGGCCGGCCACCTCGATGGAGAGGCGGTCGGACGTCTGGTCGCGGCCTCGGCCGACCTGTCCCTCGTGGTCGATGCCGACGGGGTGATCCGGGACGCCACCGCGGCGGCCGATCTGGAAGCGGAGAACATCCCCGGCTGGCTGGGCCGGCGCTGGATCGACACCGTGACGGTCGAGAGCCGGCCCAAGGTGGACGCGCTGCTGCGCGACGCCCAGACCGGCGGCATCACCCGCTGGCGGCAGATCAACCACCCCTCCCCCAGCGGCATCGACCTGCCGATCCGCTACGCCTCGCTCCGCTCCGTGGAGGGCGGGCCGATCCTCATCCTCGGCCGCGACATGCGCGCGGTGGCCGCGCTCCAGCGCCGGCTTACCGATGCCCAGCAGGCCCTGGAGCGCGACTACGACCGCCTGCGCGCCTCAGAGGCCCGCTACCGGCTGCTGTTCCAGATCTCCGGCGAGCCGGTTCTGGTCGTCGATGCCGGCACCCGCCGGGTCGTCGAGGCGAACCCCGCCGCCGCGCGCCTGCTCGGCCGCCCGGCCAAACGGCTCGCCGGCCAGGACGCCGTGGACCTGTTCGAGGCCGGCAGCGCCCGCTCGCTGGAGGCCCAATTCGCCGCCTTGCGGGCGACCGGCCAGGCCGGGGAGGTGCGCGCGACCCTTCCGCACGGGCGCGGCGAGGTGACGGTCTCGGTCTCGCTGTTCCGCGGCGAGGGCGGCCCGAGCGCGCTGATGCGGCTGGTGGCCGATCCGGCCGCCGCCGAGGCGAGCCCCGACCAGGAGGCCCCGACCCGGGCGGTGATCGAGGCGATGCCCGAGGGCTTCGTGGTCACCGATTCCACCCGCCGGGTGCTGATGGCCAACGCCGCCTTCCTGGAACTGGCGCAGCTCGCCACTGAGGGCCAGGCCCGGGGCCGGCCCCTCGACCAGTGGCTCGGCCGCGAGGATACCGAGGCCCAGGCCCTGTTCGCCAGCCTGCTCGATCACGGCTCGGTCCGCCGCTTCGCCACGGTGATCCGGGGGACTTATGGCGGCGTCGAGGATGTCGAGGTCGCGGCCGTCTCGGTGCCGGGCTCCCGGCCGTGCCTCGGCTTCGCGATCCGCTCCGCGCCCCGGCGGATCCCCGAGGGCCGGCTCGCCGGCAGCCGCGACGTGCCGCGCTCGGTGGAGCAGATGGCCGAGCTGGTCGGCCGGGTCTCGATGAAGACCCTGGTCCGCGAGACCACGGACCTGATCGAGAAGCTCTGTATCGAGGCGGCCCTGCGGATCACCCGGGACAACCGCGCCTCCGCGGCCGAGATGCTCGGCCTCAGCCGCCAGGGCCTCTACGCCAAGATGCGCCGCTACGGCGTCGGCGACCTCGACGCCCCCGGCGAAGACGATTGATTCCTGTTGCGGTTCAGGATGCGGGGTCTTCGGCCTGGCTTGGGCCGTGGCGACGATGGGATGGGCGGGATCGCCAGCCCATCCCCTCATCCTTGGGCGCCCGAGCCGTAGCGTAGGCCTCGAAGCAGTCGTCCAGGGATCGCGCGGCCGGCTGGAGGGCTCCTGTGCAGCGGCTGCGCAGCCTATCGGGATGCGGGCGCGATAGGGACGCCCGGGTGGGCCGCTGCAAATCCCACGGTCATTGCGAGCGTAGCGCAGCAACCCAGGGCGACGGGCGGCGCCCGATCGGGGCAGAGCCCGTGGGCCGGATGCCGTCGGCGCATCCGCACCGATCCGGCGCAGACGCGGCCGTGAGGGCGGGATCGCCCGTGCGACTCGTCGAAGAGTTGCTGCGGCAACCCCGGGCAGACTCTTCGAAGGCTAAGTTTAAGAACTTCTACCCTTCGACGAATCGACCATCCCTTGACACGATCGTGTCCGGCCAAAGCCGGTATTGGATTTTGTATTCGTCGGCATGCTGGGGCGCTTTGTTCGCCAAGCCGGATCGACATTTTGCCGCGAAGTGTAAATCCAGCTTGACACGCCCGGTCGCCCCGGTAGCGTGCGGGGATGGCTACCACGCCCGCCCCGAGCGCCGTCGTCGAGCTTCTCAAGCCGATCACTTGGTTCGCGCCGATGTGGGCGTTCGCCTGCGGGGTGATCTCGTCCGGGCAGCCGGCCCACGGGCAATGGCCGGTGATCGCCGCGGGCGTCCTGCTCGCCGGGCCGCTGGTCTGCGCCACCAGCCAGGCGGCCAACGACTGGTTCGACCGGCATGTCGACGCGATCAACGAGCCGGGCCGGCCGATTCCGTCCGGGCGGATCCCGGGGCGCTGGGGCCTCTACCTGGCCCTCGGCTGGACGCTGCTGTCCCTTCTGGTCGCTGCCGCGCTCGGGCCGTGGATCCTGGGAGCCGCCCTGTTCGGGCTGGTGCTCGCCTGGATCTATTCCGCCCCGCCGTTGCGTCTGAAGAAAAACGGGTGGTGGGGGAATGCCGCGGTCGGGCTCTGCTACGAGGGCCTGCCCTGGTTCACCGGCGCCGCCGTGATGGCCGCCGCCCTGCCCGACCGGCGGGTGCTGCTCGTCGCCCTGCTCTATTCCATCGGCGCCCACGGGATCATGACGCTGAACGACTTCAAATCCGTGGAGGGGGACCGGCGGATGGGGCTCCTGTCCCTGCCGGTCCAGATGGGCACCGACCGGGCCGCCCGCTTCGCCTGCTTGGTCATGGCCGTGCCGCAGGTCGTGGTGATCGGCCTGCTGCTCGCCTGGGAGCGCCAGGGCCACGCCGCCCTGGTGGCGGCCCTGCTCGCCGGCCAGGTCGCCCTGATGGCCCGGTTCCTGAAGAGCCCGCGCGAGCGGGCGGCCTGGTATAACGGCACCGGCACGACCCTCTACGTGCTCGGCATGCTGGTCGCCGCCTTCGCGCTGCGGCCGCTGGTGGTAGGGGCGTGATGCGCGAGCCCGGTTCGAGCACGGATAGCGTCGCGGCCTTCCCTCCCCCCTCTGCGGGGGAGGGTACCCTGCGCAGCATCGGGGGAGAGGGGCAGCGCGATGCTGCAAGATCGCACGCCCGTCGCGACCCTTCCAGCAACGTCGCTCCCCTCTCCCGACCCGGCCTGACGGCCGGCCCACCCTCCCCCGCAGAGGGGGGAGGGATAACCGCGGCGGATGCCGCTGGCCTGGGCTGGCCCCAGATCGTCCGCCTCGGCCTGGTCCAGACCGCTTTGGGCAGTGTCGTCGTGCTGATGACCGCCACCCTCAACCGGGTGATGGTGGTGGAGCTGGCCCTCCCCGCCCTGGTGCCGGGGTTCCTGGTCGCCCTGCACTACGCCGCGCAGGTGCTGCGCCCGCGCTGGGGCTACGGCTCGGACCGGAGCGGGACGCGCACGCCCTGGATCGTCGGCGGCATGGCCGCCCTCTGCCTCGGCGGGTTCGGGGCGGCCTGCGGCACGGCGCTCGCCGCCACCGATCTCGCGCTCGGCCTCGCGCTGGCGGCCCTGTCATTCCTGTGCGTCGGGATCGGCGCCGGGGCAGCCGGGACCTCCCTGCTGGTGCTGCTCTCGGGGGGCGTCGCACCGGCCCGGCGGGGGGCGGCCGCCACCATCGTCTGGGTGATGATGATCCTGGGCTTCGCCCTGACGGCGCCGCTCGCCGGCCACTTCCTCGATCCGTTCTCGGGCCTGCGCCTCGTCGCGGTCTCCGGCTCGGTCTCGGCCATCGCCTTCACGGTGGCGGTGCTGGCGCTGGCCGGCGTCGAGCGGCGCCTGCCGGTGCGGGCGCCGGAGCCCGAGGCGGCCAAAAAACCGTTCTTCACGGTGCTGGGCCATGTGCTCGCCGATCCCGTGGCCCGGACCTTCACGATCTTCGTCTTCGTCTCGATGCTGGCCTACAGCGCCCAGGAGCTGATCCTGGAGCCCTATGCCGGCCTGACCTTCGCCATGAGTCCCGGGGCCACCACCAAGCTCGCCGGGCTGCAGCATGGCGGGGTGCTCGCCGGGATGCTGCTGGTCGCCGGCGTGACGCTCGCCGCCCGCGGCACCCCCCTCGCCTCCCTCCGGCTCTGGATCGCGCTCGGCTGTGCCGGCTCGGCCGCCGCCCTGTTCGCCTTGGCCGCCGGCGGCGACCTCCTGCCCCTGCGGCCGGTGGTGTTCGCGCTGGGGGTCGCCAACGGCGCCTACGCGGTCGCCGCCATCGGCTCGATGATGGCGCTCGCCGGCCGCGGCGACGCACGGGAGCGGGGCACCCGCATGGGTGTCTGGGGCGCGGCCCAGGGCATCGCCTTCGGGGCCGGCGGCTTCCTGGGCGCCGCCGCCGTGGATGCGGTGCGGCTCATCACGGCCGAGCCGGTCCAGGCCTACGCCGCCGTCTTCGCCGCGGAGGGAATCCTGTTCCTCGTCGCGGTGGTGCTGGCCCTGCGGCTCGAGCCCGTCCGGGCCCCGGGCCGCGGTTCCGTCCCGCTCAGTCCCATCCTCGGCGCGAGGTGACGCGATGGCTCGGTTGCATGGTGATGCGTCCTACGACGTCGTCGTGGTCGGCGGCGGGCCCGCGGGGGCCACGGCAGCGACCGAGCTGGCCCGGGCCGGGCATGCGGTGCTGCTCCTCGACAAGCCCGGCCGGATCAAGCCCTGCGGCGGCGCGATCCCGCCCCGGCTGATCCGCGACTTCGCGATTCCCGATTCCCTGCTGGTCGCCAAGATCCGCTCCGCCCGGATGGTGGCGCCGAGCGGCAAGGCCGTGGACATGCCGGTGGGCGAGGGCTTCGTCGGCATGGTCGACCGCCAGCATTTCGACCCGTGGCTGCGCGCCCGGGCTCAGCAGGCCGGCGCCGACCTGCGCGAGGCGGCCTTCGACAAGATCACCCGGCCGGATGACAGCCTGCCGCTGGTCCATTTCACCACCGGCAAGGGCGAGGCGCAGGCCCGCCACGTGGTCCGGGCGCGGCTGGTGATCGGCGCCGACGGGGCCTGCTCGCCGGTGGGCCGGGCCGAGGTGCCGGGCCACGACCGGATGAAACAGGTCTTCGCCTATCACGAGATCGTCCGGGTGCCGGCCGCGGACGCGCCCGGCGGCGACGCCGTCGATGGCGCCCGCTGCGACGTCTACTATCAGGGCCGGCACTCGCCGGATTTCTACAGCTGGATCTTCCCGCACGGGGAGACGGCGAGCATCGGCACCGGCAGCGCCAAGAAGGGCTTCTCGCTGCGCTCCTCGATCCGGGCGCTCCGCGTCGCCACCGGCCTCGACGGTGCCGAGACGATCCGCCGGGAGGGCGCGCCCCTGCCGCTCAAGCCGCTCAAGCGCTGGGACAACGGCCGCGACGTGCTGCTGGCGGGCGATGCCGCCGGCGTCGTCGCCCCGGCCTCCGGCGAGGGCATCTACTACGCGATGCTGGGCGGCCAGCTCTCCGCGGAGGCGGCCAAGAGCTTCCTGACCACCGGCGATGTCCGGGCGCTCGCTCTGGCCCGCCGCCGCTTCATGAAGCTGCACGGCCGCGTGTTCTGGATCCTCGGGATGATGCAGTGGGTCTGGTACCGCAGCGACGGCCTGCGCGAGCGGTTCGTGTCGATCTGCCGGGACAAGGACGTCCAGCAGCTCACCTGGGACAGCTACATGAACAAGGAGCTGGTCCGCGCGAAGCCCGCCGCCCACGCGCGGATCTTCTTCAAGGACCTCGCCCACCTGTTCCGCTGGGTCTCCCCGTGAGCTTTTTGGGCTCCGAGGGCTGGGGGCCGCCCGCGGTCGCGGCCGTGGCGGCGATCCTGGTGGCCGTGGCCGGCGGGGTCGCGACCCGGACGGATGCCTGGTACCGGCGCCTGCGCGTCCCGGCCTGGAAGCCGCCGGACTGGGCCTTCGGGCCGGTCTGGACCGTAATCTTCCTGCTCACCACCATCGCGGCCGTGATGGCCTGGAACGGCGATCCCGATCCCATCGCCCGGCTGCTGCTGGTTGCCGCCTACGCGGTGAACGGCGTGCTTAACATCGCCTGGAGCGTGCTGTTCTTCCGGTTCCGCCGGCCCGACTGGGCGCTCGCCGAGGTTGCCGCCCTGTGGCTGTCGATCGCCGTGCTGGTGCTGGTCACCGGCCGGGTCTCCGCCGCGGCGGGGCTGATGAACCTGCCCTACCTCGCCTGGGTCAGCGTCGCCGCCTGCCTGAACCTGCGGATCGTGCGCCTCAACGCGCCGTTCCGGGGGCTCGCCTGATGGACGCCCTGTTCGCCTCGGGCCGGATCGTCGACGCGATCCTGGCGCTGGTCGCCGCCGAGGCGCTGCTGCTGGCCTGGCTGGCGCGGCGCCGGGGCGTGGCCCTGCCGGCGCTGCTGGCCAACCTCGTCTCCGGGGCGGCCCTGATGCTGGCCCTGCGCGCCGCCCTCACCGGAGCCGGCTGGCCCGTGGTCGCAGGCTGGATGCTGGCGGGCCTCCTGGCCCACCTCACCGATCTCGGATTTCGGTTCCGGGCGGGCGCCACGGCGCATCGCCGCACCCCGTTGCAGCCAGGAACAACGCCGCAAAGCGCCGCGTTCTCGGCCAGCACCCTGGAAAACCTATAAAGACGGCTCGGGAGCGGTCGCCATGCAGCGCACGAATGCCCTCTCCTCCGGCCGCGCCGCGGCCCCGATCCTGGCGGGCCTGCTGCTCGCGTTCCCGGCCCTGGCGCAGGACAGTTCCGACCCGGTGGAGCGCGGCAAGTACCTCGTGACCATGGGCGATTGCGCCGCCTGCCACACCGCCCCGGGCGGCAAGTTCCTGGCCGGCAACTACGCGCTCAACATGCCGTTCGGGGTGATCATGACCCCCAACCTCACCCCCGACAAGGAGACCGGGCTCGGCAACTGGAGCTACGAGGATTTTGATCAGGCGTTCCGGCACGGCTACAGCAAGAATGTCGGCTACCTGTACCCGGCCTTCCCGTTCGGCTGGTTCACGAAGGTGACCGACGAGGACACCAAGGCGATCTGGGCCTATCTCCAGTCGGTTCCGGCGGTGAACGAGAAGCGGCAGGAGAGCCAGATCCCGTTCCCGTTCAGCGTCCGCACCGCGCTCGTGACCTGGCGGACGGCCTTCTTCACCGACGAGCGGTTCAAGCCCGATCCGAATGCCAGCGCCGAGGTGAACCGCGGCGCCTATCTCGTGGAGGGGCTCGGCCACTGCGCCATGTGCCACAACGAGAACAAGCTCGTCGGCAATTCGAGCTTCGCCGGCCGGTTCGGCGGCGGCGTGATCGACGGCTGGTACGCCCCCAACATCACCCCGGACGGCCACCAGGGCATCGGCGCCTGGACCGACGAGCAGGTGGTGACCTACCTCAAGACCGGCACCGCCCCGGGCGACCGCCCCGGCGTCGCCGCCGGCCCGATGCGCCAGACCATCATGGAATCCCTCTCCAAGGTGAAGGAGGAGGATTTGAAGGCGATGGTCGCCTACCTGCGCACGGTCCCGGCCAAGCAGACCTACAAGCCCAAGGATCTCGCCGCCTTCGACACCGCCGACGCGCCGGGCGCCTCGACCTACCTGACCTACTGCTCCTCCTGCCACCAGCCCAACGGCAAGGGCATCGAGGGCGCGGTGCCGGCTCTGGCCGGCAACACCTCGGTGATGTCGGACGGGCCCGAGACGGTGCTGCGGGTGATCTATGGCGGGCTGGCCGCCCAGAGCGGCTACGCCCCGATGGTCGCGATCGGCCAGCAGATGACCGATGTCGAGGTCAAGAACGTCACCGACTACATCCGCAATTCCTGGGGCAACAAGGCGCCCCCGGTGACCGGCAGCAAGGCCTCCGAGGCCCGGGCCGCCACCAAGACCATGCTGGCCGGCACCGCCCCCTGCGCCGAGATCGAGCAGGACACGCTGAAGGCCGCCTTCGACAAGGTCGGCGTCGCGGCGACCCTCACCGGCCTGAAGCAGCAGGATTTCGTGCCGACCCTGGTCCGCCTTGTGCCGCAGATCAAGGCGGCCGACACGGGTGCCAACGACGACGACTTGGTCAACGCCCTGACCACCGCCTTCTGCAAGGTCGGCCGCGACGATCCGCAATACGCCAACCCGAGCTGGCCCGCGGTGATCGGCTCCTTCGCCAACGTCGCCTACAGCCAGGTGAAGAACCCGGAGAAGCAGGCGGCGAACGTCCCCACCGCGACCACGCCGCCGGCGAAGAACTGATCGGTGTGAGGATCAACTCGGTCATCCCGGGGCCGCGCAGCGGAGCCCGGGATCCAGAGCCGCCGAGTGATCCGAATCCGTCGGAACGCGGCGGCTGAGAGTCCTACAACCGCGGCGGTTCTGGATTCCGGGCTCGCCTGCGGCGCCCCGGAATGACGGGGAGGATTCGACAAGCGCCGTCGGCGTCAGCCGGTCCAACCGGCGAGCGTACCGTACAGGTCCGACCAATCCGGATTCATCTCCTCGATGAGCCGGATCTTCCAATCCCGGCGCCACTTTTTCAGCGCCTTCTCGCGCTCGATCGCCTCGATGATGCGGTCGTAGGATTCGTACTAGACGAGCCGCGTCACGCCGTAGGTCGCGGTGAAGCTGGGGCTGTGCCGGCTCCGATGCTCGTGGACCCGGCGGGCCAGGTTGTTGGTGACGCCGATATACAGCGTGCCGTGCAGGCGGCTTGCGAGCATGTAGACATGGTAGGCCATGCGCGGCCGGATTCCGATGACGGGTCGATCAGACGAGATCGCCCATTTTCTCGCAAGCCTGAATGACACCCACCCCGTCATTCCGGGGCGCTGCAGGCGAGCCCGGAATCCAGAAACTCCGCGATTGCAGGATCGAGCAGCCGCGCGCCGAACTCTTTCGGACGCCGCGGCGGATCTGGATTCCGGGCTCCGCTGCGCGGCCCCGGAATGACGAAGAGGGTGTGGCACGAGCCGCACGGCACCCCTCCCCCGGGAACGGACAAGGCCGAGCTTCGTTTGAGCCGGAATCCCTCAGGCTCTGAGCCCCGGAGTGCCCGTGTCCAGCCTCGTTCGTATCCTGCTCGCGATCTTCATCCCGCCGGTGGCGGTGCTCGTCACCACCGGGTTCGGCATCCAGTTCCTGCTGAACATCCTGCTCTGGGTGCTGGGCTGGCTGCCCGGCACGGTCCACGCCCTCTGGCTGATGAACCGCGAGCGGCCGCTGCTCTGACGGGCCGCCTCAAGTGGCGGGCGGCAGATCCGGGAAAGTGATCGTCACGCGCACGCCGGCGTCGCCGCGGATGTCGAGCGTGCCGTCGATCTGCTGAACCAGGGACCGGATCAGGCTGAAACCCAGCGACCCCTCGCGCGGGCCAGCCATCCCGACCCCGTCGTCCCGGATCGCCAGCGCGACCCGGCCCGGCCGGTCCCGGCGGAGCCCGACCGCGATCGTGCCGGAGCGGCCGGACGGGAAGGCGTACTTGATCGCGTTGGTGATGAGCTCGGTGAGCGCCAACCCGAGCGGGATCGCCGTGTCGGCGCTGATCGCGATCCCCGGCTCCACGGTCGCGTCCAGGCGGATGCGGTCGTCGCCGTCGGCCATCGCGGTGAGCGCGGTGCACAGGTCGGTGACGTAGCGGCCGGCATCGACCTGCTGGACATGGTCCGACCGGCTCAGCAGATCATGCGCCCGCGCCATGGCGTTGAGCCGCTCCTGGGTCTCGTCGAACAGGGCCGTCACGGCCGGATCGGGGTGGCGTCGTCCCTGGAGGCGCAGCAGGGCCCCGGCGATCGACAGGCTGTTCTTGGCCCGGTGGTTCACCTCGACCAGCAGCATCTCGCGCTCGGCCGCGAGCTTCGTCAGCCGGTCGTTGGCCGCCTCCAGCGTGCGGGTCCGCTCGGCGACGCGCTCCTCCAGCTCGGCGGCCAGCGCCTTCAGCCGCGTCTCGGCGTCGAAGCGCCGGGTGATGTCGAGGTACGAGAGAAAATGGTTGGTGACGCTGCCCTGCCCGTCATCCAGCGGGCTCGCGAACAGCATCGCCCGGTAGCGCGTGCCGTCCTTGCGGTACTGCTCGATCTCCAGGGTCGCGCTGCGGCTCTCGCGGATCGCCGCCTCGTAATCCCGGATCGCCGCGGGGTCGGTCCCGGGCCCGTTCATGAAATGCGGGTCCTGCCCGAGCAATTCCTCGGGATCGTAGCCCGACAGCTCCACCATGGCCTGGTTGGCGAAGATGATCGGGTTGCCCGGCAGGGCCGCATCCGTGACCATCATCGGCATGCGGGTGAGCCGCACCGCGTCGACGAAGATCCCCCCGTGCTCGCGGATCGCCTCGACGTGACGCTCCGCGAGCCGCCGCGCATCCGTCTCGTCGAGGCCCGGCTGGAAGTCGTTCATGGGTGACCGTAGGCCGGGAGCGCGCCCCTGCCAAATCCCGGTCGCCGGCCCCGGCAGCCGATCAGGGCTTGGCCTTGGCCTCCGGCTCGCCCTTGCGCAGGGCGAGCTTTGCGTCGGCCTTGGTCTCGGCCTTCGCCTCGACCTTGGCGGTCTTCACCGGGTGCGGCTTGGCCGCCGCTTTCGGGGCGACCGCCCCAGCGGCCTGCGCCGGCTTGGCCGCGTCCGGCACCACGGCGGCATCCACCGCCGGGGTGGCGGGGGCGGGCTTCTCCTTGTCGAACAGCGAGCCGAGCAGCTTCTGGTAGCTGGCCGGATCGCCGTCGGCATCGGCGACCGCGATCCGGGCCGGCTTCTCGGAGACCGACGCGGTGGTTTCGACCCGGTCGGGCTCGGCCCGGTTGGCCATGAGCGTCGCGACCGCGGGCTTCTGGCCCCGGACGGGCTTGGCGGCGGCCTTGGACGGCGCCGGCTCGGCGGCCGCCATCATGGTCGGTTGGCCCTTCGGTCCGATCTCGATCTCCTGCGGCCCGGCTGCCAGGGTCTCGGGCCGGCTGACATCGCCGAGATTGTGCCGGCCGAACTCCTTGGCGTCGTAGGGCAGCACCGTCTCGGTGCCGCCGAGGCTCGCGAAGGCGCTGGCATTGTTCTGTGGGCGGAACACCGGGTTCTGGCCGCCATCTTGGTAGACGACCCGCACCGCCGGGGTGCCCTTGGCCACGAGCTCGGCGACCTCGCGCTCGTCGCGCTCGCGCTTCTCGGCCACGACCGGGTCGACCTTCGGCTTGCACGAGCCGGCCGCCGCGTCCGAGCCGCCGAACACGTATTTGGTGCCACACTGGCCGACCTTCGGCTCCTCACGCAGGGCCTCGAAATAATCCGAGCCCTCCTTGAGGTTCTGCCAGAACGGCATGTTCGGGTCGTTGCGGAACTTGGCCATGTTCTGGGCCGTCATCCGGAACGGGTAGGACTGGAACTGGAAGCTGCGCTGCCCGCCGATGAACGCCTCGCGCGCCACCGCGTAGATCTCCGCGATGGTGGCGTCGGTCATGGCGAAGCACCCCGCCGACGAGCAGGTGCCGTGGACCATCAGGTACTTGCCGGTGCGGCCGTTGGCGCGGTCGACGGCATTCGGGAAGCCGGTGTCGAACGAGAGGTAGTACGAGGAATTCGGGTTCATCAGCCCCGGGGTGATCGTGTAGAACCCCTCCGGCGCCTGCCGGTCGCCCTCGCGGACCTTCGGGCCCAGCTGGCCGGACCAGCGGCAGATCGGGTAGGTCTTCAGCAGGGCGTAGCGCCCGTCGCTGCCGCGCTTCCAGACCTCCATCTCCGCTTCCTTCTTGTAGGCGCGGATCAGGATCGGGTCGGATTGCTGCATGCCCTTGGTCTGCATCAGGGCCAGCGTCTGGGGCGCGATCGGCGCGATGCTGCGCGCGGTCGGGCCGCTGATCCCGGAGCCGTCCTGGCAGCCGGCCAGAGCAAGGGCCAGCAGGGAAGCGGCCGCCAGCAGTCGCGCAGTCGCGAGACGCGCCGTCATGGGGAACCTCGTCGTCTTCGTGCCCCCGACGGCCTTTTGATAGCCGACATCGGGGGCCACTCCCCAACCCAATAGGCTCGTTAAGCTTGCACCTTTGTTACCGCAAGCGCCCGGGTGCAACACTGCACCGGAGTCTCCGGTGGACGGCGATGCTGCCGGGCCTGCGGGAGAAGGCCTTTTGGGCCGGATCTGCGGCGACGAAAATTCTTTCCCCACGGCTTCGTAGGCTGCTCAGACGCACATCCCTCATCATCGTCGGCGCGATCGTAGCTCTGTTGCGCACCATGCACTGACGGACCGGGTTTCCAAAGGGCTCAGCCCTTTGGCGGGGTCTTGGGGCGGAGCCCCGATGGCATCGAGCTACGCTCGACCCAGGGCTCTGCCCTGGACCCGCAAAAGGTCCCGGACCTTTTGAATCCGGGACCTCCAAGGGTGGCTGCAGGCCCCTGATCCGAAGAGATCATCCGCAGCTCGCCGCCGCGGTGGCGCGTACCCGTCCGTCCCGGCGCAGCCACAGCAGGAAGGCGAGGCCCAGCGCCGCCAGGGCGGCGCCCGCGAGGGGCACGGTCGTGTAGCCGAGCCCGGCATCGATCACGCCGCCGCCCACGGCCGCCCCGATCGCGTTGCCGAGGTTGAACGCGCCGATATTCATCGCCGAGGCGAGGTTGGGCGCTCCGCCGGCCTTCTCCATCACCCGCATCTGCAGGGGCGGCACCAGGGCGAAGCTCGCCACGCCCCAGAGCAGGATCAGCAGCGCCGCGCCGCCCTCCAGGCGCATGCCCCAGGCGAACAGGGCCAACACCACGACCAGCCCCACCAGCGACCCGATGATCGTGCCGTCCACCGAGCGGTCGGCCAGCTTTCCGCCGAGCCAGTTGCCGATTGTCAGGCCGACCCCGAACAGCATCAGCATCGCGGTGATGAACGGCGTCGTCGCGCCGGTCTCGGTCCGCAGGATCGGCACGATGTAGGTGAACACCGTGAACATCGCGCTGGCGCCGACCACCGTGAGTGCCAGGGCGGCGAGCACCGGGCCGCGCCCGAGCACGCGCAACTCGGCCCGCATATCGTCCCGGGCCTCGACCTTCAGCTCCGGCAGCGCGAGGCGCAGGGCCAGCATGGCGACCACGCCGACGCCCGCGATGCCCCAGAACGCCGCCCGCCAGCCGAGCACCTCGCCGATCCAGGCGGCGAGCGGCACGCCCCCGATCGTCGCCACCGTCAGCCCCGAGAACATCGACGCCACCGCGGCGGCCCGGTGCTCCGGCGGCACGATCCCGGCCGCCACCACCGAGCCGATGCCGAAGAAGGCGCCGTGGTTCAGCGCGGTGACCAGCCGGGCGACGACCAGCATGGCGTAGCTGTCGGCGACGGCCGCGAGCAGGTTGCCGAGGGTGAAGATCGCCATCAGCCCGACCAGCAGCCGGCGCCGGGGCACCCGCGCGGCGGCCAGCGTCATCACCGGCGCCCCGACCTGGACGCCGAGCGCGTAGGCGCTGACCACGAGACCGGCCGCGGGAATCGAGGTCTTCAGATCGCCGGCGATGAGCGGCAGCATGCCCATCGGGGTGAATTCCGTGACGCCGATGCCGAAGGCGCCGATCGCCAGGGCCAACAGGGGAGGATTGATCGCCATGAGGGGGCTCCAATTGTTCCGGACCCGCACGTGGCGAATTCGGCGCGCGGGGAGTAGTCCGTCGGCGGGACCGAGATCTGTGCGGGGGTGTCACGAATGCTGCGCGACAAGGCCGATCGCGCCGGGGACATGGCCGTGTTCGTGGCGGTGGCGGAGGCTGGCAGCCTGTCCGGGGCGGCGCGCCGGCTCGGGCTCACACCCTCGGCGGTGAGCCGGGTCGTCGCCCGGATCGAGGCACGGCTCGGCGTGCAGCTCCTGGTCCGGACCACCCGGACCCTGCGCCTCACCGCCGAAGGCGAGACCTACGGGCGTGCGGCGCGGCGCATCCTGGCCGATCTCGACGAGACCGAGACAGCTTTGTCCGACCGGGGCTGCCCGCGCGGGCGGGTCCGGGTCAGCGCCGCCACCGCCCATGGCCGGCTGGTGATCGTGCCGCTGCTCGGGGCGTTCGTGAGCCGCCATCCCGGCATCGTGGTCGAGATCGACCTGAGCGACGAGATCGCCGACGTGCTCGGCGGCCGGGCCGATATCGGCATCCGGTTCGGCCCCCTGGCCGACAGCCCGCTCACCGCCCGGCGGCTGGGCGAGACCGGCCGGACCGTGGTGGCCGCCCCCGCCTATCTCGCCCGGGCCGGGACCCCGCGCCGGCCCGCCGACCTCGCCGACCACAATTGTCTGGACTTCACCTTCCGCCGGAGCGAGCCCGGCTGGCCGTTCCGCGAAGCGGGGCGCGACGTCATCCTGCCGGTGCGCGGTACGATCGCGGCCAATAACGGCGAGACCCTGGTGCAGCTGGCGCTCGGCGGCGTCGGCATCACCCGGGTCGGGACCTTCCACGTCGCCGACGACCTCGCCGCCGGCCGGCTGGTGCCGCTCCTGGAGCCGTTCAATCCCCAGGACCGCGAGGCGATCCACGCGGTGTTCGTGGGCGGACCGGCCATGCCGGCCCGGGTGCGGGTGCTGGTGGATTTTCTGGCGGAGCGGATGCGCGGGGGGTGAGCGGCGCCGCGAGCAGCGCGAGCACCGCCAAGGCGCAGGCGATTGTGAGGGCGGCCAGGGTCCAGGACAGGGTGGTGAAGGCCGCCTGGTAGGCCTGGGTCAGGGTGGCGTCGTCGAGGCCGGGCAGCAGCGCCCGGGCGGCGTCCGGATCCCCCACCGCCAGGCGCTGGCCCGCCTGTGCGCGGGACGCGTCGGGCAGGCCCGGGATCCGGCGCAGCTCCGCCGCGATGCGGCCGGCGAGCGCCGCGCTGACCAGGGCGAGCGCCACGCCCTCCCCGGCGACCCGGACCGTTCCGAAGATGCCCGCCGCCATGCCGGCGCGCTCCCGGGGCACGACGGCGACCGACAAGCCGTCCATCAGGCCCCAGGGCAGGCCGCTGCCCAGGCCGATGAGCAGCATCGGCGCCAGAACCGCGCGGCTGCCGATCGCGATGAAGCCGAGCCAGACCAGGCCGATTGCCGCCACCAGCAGGCCGAGCCCCGAGAGCAGGCCGGGCGGGACGCGCCGGGCCAGGGCGGCGGCCGCCATCGGGACGACCAGCATCGGCGCCGAGAGCGCCAGCATCAGGAACCCGGCCTCCATCTCGCTCCGGCCCTCGATGCCGATGAAGCGCAGGGGCAGGAGCACCAGCAGCACCACGAAGCCCGCGCAGGTCGCGACCGGCAGCATCTGCACGCCGACGAAGCGCCGGTAGCGGAACAGGCGGAGGTCGAGCATCGGCCGGGCGGCGCGGGTCTCGATGATCACGAAGGCTGCGAGGAGCAGCGCGGCGGCCGCGAGCAGTCCGCGCAGCGCCGGGTTGTCCCAGCCGCGGCCCGGCGCCTCGATCACCGCCACCGTCAGGGCGGTGAGCATCGCGGTGAAGCTCACCGTCCCCGGCCAGTCGAGGCTGCGGGCTTGCGGGTCGCGGGTCTCGCGCATCCGCGGCGGCCCGAGCACCAGCGCGGCCGCGCCCACCAGCGCGCCGACCCAAAAGATCGCGCGCCAGCCGGCGCCGGCGATCAGGACGCCGGTGACGATCGGGCCGAAGGCCAGGCCGACGCCGAAGGTGGTCCCGAGCAGGCTGAAGGCCCGGGTGCGGGCATGGCCGTCGAATTCCTGGGCGAGCGCCGCGGTGCCGCCCGCGAGAGCGGCGGCGGCGCCGATTCCCTGCCCGGCCCGGAGCAGGTCGACCACCCAGAGCGCGGGGGCGAATCCCAGGGCCAGGGAAAACCCGGTGACGGTCGCCACGCCCGCCGTGAAGACCAGCCTGCGGCCGTAGCGGTCGGCCAGGGTCCCGGCCGCCATCAGCAGGCTGCCGAAGGTCAGCATGAAGCCGTTGGTGATCCAGGTCAGCGCCTCCGGCGAGCCGCCGAGTTCGCGCCCGATGGACGGCGTCGCCACCGCGCCGGCGGAAAAGCTGAGCGGCAGGATCAGGGCGGCGAGGCAGATCGCGGCCAGGACCAGCGGGTCGCCCGTCGGGGCGGGTTGCGGGGTGTCGGGCATGGACGGGCTCCGGTCGGGACGGGCCGGGACCCTCGCTCGCGGAACCGGCGCCGTTAATCCCGCGCCTGGTCCTTTCATTCCGGATCAGGGCGCTCTAATCGCCCGGCATGAACAGCCTCGGCGACATCGCGGCCTTCGTGCGCAGCGCGGAGCGGTTGAGCTTCGTCGAGGCCGGGCGCGACCTGCGCCTGTCGGCCTCGGCGGTGGGCAAGGCCGTGGCGCGGCTCGAGGCGGAACTCGGGGTACGCCTGTTCCACCGGACCACCCGGCGGGTCTCGCTCACCGAGGAGGGCGCCCTGCTGCAGGCCCGCTGCCGGGCGATCCTCGACGACCTGCGCGAGGCCGAGGCGCTGGTCACGCAGAGCCGGCTGGCGCCGCGCGGCATCCTGCGGATCAGCCTGCCGATCGTCGGCTACCGCTTCCTGCTGCCGGTGCTGCCGGAGTTCCGGGCGCTCTATCCCGAGATCGAGCTCGAGCTCGATTTCAACGATCGCCAGGTCGACCTGGTGGAATCCGGCATGGATGCCGCGATCCGCAGCGGCAGCCTGGTCGATTCGCGCCTTATGGCCCGGCGCCTCGGCCCGTTCCGGTTCGTGCTCTGCGCCGCGCCGGCCTATCTCGACCGAGCCGGCACGCCCCGGCACCCGGCCGAGCTCGCGGGCCACGCCGCCCTGCGCTTCCGCTTCCCAACATCCGGCAAGCTGCAGGACTGGACCCTCGCCGAGCCGCCGCCCGCGGGCCTGCGCACCGCGCTCACCTGCAACAACATGGAGGCCCTGCGCGCCGCCGCGATCGGCGGCCTGGGCATCGGCTGCATGCCGGATTTCCTGGCGGAGTCGGCCCTGCGCGCTGGCAGCCTGATCCGGATCCTCGACCCGTACCTCACCGATCCCGGCCAGTTCTCGATCCTGTGGCCGTCCGGGCGGCACATGTCGGCCCGGCTGCGCGCCTTCGTGGATTTCGTGAGCGCGCGGTTGTTTCAGGCCGAAGAGGCTGGACCCGGTGGCTGCCGCGCCGAAACATTCCCACCCACCCCCTCATCCTGAGGTGCGAACGCAGTGAGCCTCGAAGGCGGGCTCCGGGGATCGCGCCGCTTGGCTGGAGGGCGCCTTCGAGGGCTTCGCTTCGCGACGCCGCCTCAGGATGAGGGGGAGATCTGGCATACAGGGAGCCCGGCCCCGGGGCGATCGCGCCCTACGCGAACAAAACCGGCCGCCGTGCCGCCTCGGTGCGGATGATCTCCACGAGCTGCGCGTCCTCGGCCGGGTCGGCGAGGCGCAGGCCGACTGGGGTCGAGCGGGTCTGGATCGTCAGCCAGCGCAAGGTCGGCCGGAGGTCCGCGGCCTCCACCACCGCCACCCCGGGATGCTCCGGCTGGAGCTGCAGGAAGGTCAGGTGGTTGCGGCTCGCCCGGCGGCCGAGGAGGTCGTCGATCGCTTCGATCGTCTCCCGGGGCGTGTGCAGATGGGTCATCATCCACAACCGGTTCTCGGTGCCGGGCGTGTCCAGGGCCACGCGCAGGCGGCGCACGCCCTCGGTCAGGAAGGCGTAATCCGCCGCGTTCGCCGCCGGGTCATGGTGGTTGAACACGCATTCGAGCCCGTGCCGCTCCCGGTAGAGCCGGTGCCGGCCGCGCCAGATGTCGGGGCCGCGCCGCTCCGCTTCCGGGATGCTCTCGAGCTGGTCCCGGTCGGTGAGCGCGGCGAAATCGTCGTCCAGGCAGTCCCGGACCATGCCGGGCATGGAGAAAATCCAGTCCAGCGGGCCGGACCAATGGCGCAGGTCCAGGGTCTTGAGCACGTGCGCCATCTGGCAGTTGCAGCCGAGCGAGACGTGGTTGTGCCCGCCCGGCTCGCGCGCGTCGCGCCGCCCGAGGAGCCGCCCGAGGGCGCCGAGCAGGCCGCCCGTCGCGCCGGGGGAACTCATACGGTTCGCCCTGGCGGCTGACGCCTCCAGGACGGTCCGCCGCACCTGCGGCGACGCGCATTCGCGCTTGCCGACGGCCGAACGCCTCGAACGTCAAAGGTTTCGGCCGTCGGACTCACAGGGTCCGGCCGATGGCGAGGAATTTCTCGGCGCGGCGGTCGCGGATCTCCACCGGGGTCAGGCCCTCGAACTGGGCGAGCGACTCGGCGATGGCGTCGCCCGCGCCGCGGATCGCCGCCTCGCGGTCGCGATGCGCGCCGCCGGTGGCCTCCGGGATGATGCCGTCGATGACGCCGAGCCGCAGCAGGTCCTGGGCGGTGATCTTCATGGCGGTGGCGGCCTCGTGAGCCCGGCCCTGGTCGCGCCACAGGATCGAGGCGGCGCCCTCCGGCGAGATCACCCCGTAGATCGCGTGCTCGAGCATCAGCACCCGGTTGGCGGTGGCGAGCGCGATGGCGCCGCCCGAGCCGCCCTCCCCGATCACCACGGCGACGTTGGGCACGCCCAGCGCCAGGCACGCCTCGGTGGAGCGGGCGATGGCCTCGGCCTGGCCGCGCTCCTCGGCCTCGATGCCCGGATAGGCGCCGGCCGTGTCCACAAAGGCGATCACCGGCAGGCCGAACCGGTCGGCAGTCTCCATCAGCCGGACCGCTTTGCGGTAGCCCTCGGGCCGGGCCATCCCGAAATTGTGGCGCAGCCGCGCCTCGGTGGTGGCGCCCTTCTCCTGGCCGAGCACCAGGACCGGGCGCCCGCGGAAGCGGCCGAAGCCGCCCAGGATCGCCTCGTCCTCGCCGAAGCTGCGGTCGCCGGCGAGCGGCGTGAACTCGGTGATCAGCCCGGCGCAGTAATCCACGAAATGCGGGCGCTGCGGGTGGCGGGCCACCTGGGTCTTCTGCCAGGGCGTGAGGCTCGCGTAGATCTCGGCCAGGGCCTGGCCGGCCTTGGCCTCCAGCCGGCCGACCTCTTCGGAGATCGAGACGGCGCCGTCGCGCTCGCCGACCGCCCGCAATTCCTCGAGCTTGGCCTCCAGCTCGGCAACCGGCTTCTCGAAGTCGAGGTAGGTGCGCGTCACCGCCATCGTGTCACAGGTCTTCCCGGGTTCGCCGCTCCGGAAGCGGCGGGCGCGAGGTGTTGGCGATGGCGGGTGTGGTGTCAACCGGCGCCGGGTTCGAGCAGCTTTGCACGCGCCTCCCGGGGCGGGATTTTTCGGCGGCGCGGTTGTGGTGGCGGGAGGTTCGTCAGGTCGAGGCGCGCACGGTCTCGTGAGGTGCGCGGGTCGTCTCCGCACGGGCTCATGCAGCGCGCGACAGGCCCCCTCTCCCGCACGGGAGAGGGGACCCGCGCCTCTTCCCGAAATGGTTAAACCCGCCCGCTCGCGATGGGCGACCTGCGACCAGCACCATCCGTCATAGCGACCGGCCAGCGTTCAACGCGGCCAGCCCACCCAATCCCAAAAAAATCAGGCCGCCAGCTCTTCCCGGGCGATGCGGCGGCAATGCTCCAAGTAGCCGCGCTGGTGCGCGCCCATCAGGTCGGTCACCGCGGACCAGAGCCAGCCGGGGGTGTCGGGGCCCTGGCCGGGGGCGCGCACGGTGTCGCTCCAGGCCTGGCGGTCGGATGCCGACATCTGGCGGCCGTGGGCGCGGCCCAGGATGGCGGCGAGATGGCCGGAGACCCGCACCGCCTCCCCCCGGGAGAATTTTGCTCGGCGTCGATCTTGAGATCCTGCGGCATCAGCTCGCGAACCGTGACCGGGGTGCCCTGGAAATGCGTGGCGACCATCCGGTCGCCGAGATTCGGCGACAGGGCGCGGGCGCCGGCCACGACCCGGGCGGCCGGGTCGCCGGGCATGTCGGCCCTCGGGGCGGCCGGGGCGAGGAACGGTACCGCCTCCTTGACGTCGAGGAGGGCGAGATGCGGGCGGTCGCCGCCCACGATCTCCATCAGGCCGGCGTAGCGCAGGCGGCCGAGCGAGCTGCACCCCTTGATCCAGTAGGCGGCATCGAGCAGCCGGATCCCCGCCCCGGCCTCGGCGCCGCCGAGCGCCAGGACCAGCCGGTGCACCTCCGGGTCGCGGCTCAGCGCCTCGAACGCCTCCTGCTCGGCGGCGTCGAGGTCGAAGAACCGGTCGCCGCGCGGCAGGCGGGCATCCTTGCCCTTGAGCCGCTCCCGGGACAGGTGGCGCCAGCGTCGGCCGAGCGCCCGGCGGCGCGTGGTGGCGACGATCTCGGATTCGGCGACGCCCCGCTCGGCCAGTTCGGGATCGAGGATCCCGTCGGCGTAGCCCACCGCCATGGCATCCATCATTCGGGCGGTGACGATGCCCGGCAGGGTCGCGTTGAGCGCGGCGGTGACGAGCGACAGGGCCAGCCGGACGAGGTCGAAGGCCGGGTTCGACACCAGGGTCTGGTCGAGGTCGCGGATCTGGATGTCGATCCGCCCGTCGGGGCCGGCGACGGCGCCGAGATTGCCGAGATGCGCGTCGCCGCAGATCCAGACCGGCGGCCCCTCCGGCAGGGTGCCGGCCGGCATGGCGGCAATGAGGTCGTAGAACTGCGCGGTGCTGCCCCGGACATAGGCGTGCGGCGAGGAAGCGATCTTGCACAGGCGGCGCTGTTCCAGCTCGCTCGCCTCGCGCCCGGACCGGGCCGGCACCTGCATATCCATCCGCGTCGTCCGATCCTCTGCTGCACCCGATCCGAACCGGGTCGGATCGATGTTGGGTGCGAGGTTAGATTTTCATCCTTAAGCGCGGGTGAGCATTTTGCCGCATCTCGCGGGCGGGGCGTTTCCGCCGGGGGCGCCGCTCCCTGTGGGATCCGGGAGCGCCCTCCGCCGCGACAGACCGATCTGCGTGCGGCGCGGGACGGTCGCGGTTGAGGGCCGTGATCGTCGCGATGCGTCGGGGCGGATCATCCCCGGCCCGTGCCGGGTCGGCGGCCGACAGGGCTATGGTGGCATTATTCCGGCTAAGATGATCGATAATGTAAAAACAATGCGTCTGATATATTTCCCAGAGTATGCGGGATAAAAAATCTCAAATCAAAGACATTCATATTCGTATTGCAAATGTAGGCCTGAAATTTTGTCTTGAATGTGTCGCATGTTGCGCTTAGGTCGCGGCGGAAACAGGAATCTGTCGCGTGAAGCACCGTAATGTCCGCGTCGGCATCGCCGCGTTGGCCGTATTTTCCGTCGAGCTCCGTGCGGTTCCGGTCGGCGCGAGCGATTATACGGTGCCGGCGGATTCGACGAGCAAGTCGGCGATAACGGTGTCTGGACGTGATACCGTGACCGTCGGCGCCGGCGGCGCGCTCTCCGTTAAAGATGAGGCGGCGATAGACTGGAACGGTGCGTCCACGGATGTGAAGATCACCAATTCCGGCACAATCAAGTCAAAGGGGGGCCGGGCGATCGACGCCTCGGGCGACGCCAACAACCGCAGCTTGACTCTGGAGAACAAGAAGGACGCGATCGTCAAATCCGACAGCGATGCGTTCCGCATCAATGTCAACCCGACCGGCGGCACCGTAAGGGTGAACAACGCGGGAACCATCCGGTCGACGACGAAGCGGGCGCTGGATTTCGAGGCAGCCGCCAGCGGCAGCGCCACGATCACGATCACCAACACCGCCACCGGCATGATCAAGTCCGACGGCGACGACGCGATCCGGCCCGGCCAGGGGGCGACGATCAACAATTCCGGCACGATCCGGACGGATGGTCTGGCCGCCGACAAGGCGGACGGCATCGATTTCAAGGGTGCCACCTTCGGGACGGTGAACAACACCGACAGCGGCACGATCTCCGGCGCGCGCCACGGCGTCACCCTGGGCGGCAACAACGGCGCCGGCTCCGTGACGGTGACCAACGCGGCGGGTGCTACCATCACCGGCCGCAGCGGCTCGGGCGTCGGTTCGGATGCCGGTGGTACGGTCACGAATTACGGTACGATCGAGGGGGCCTATTCCGGCTCGGGCGACGGTGACGGCGACGGCGTCGATATCGACTACGCCGGCACGATCACCAATTACGGCACGATCAAGGGCACCGGCGCCGGCGGCTACGACAAGGGCGGCCGGGCCAATAACAGCGAAGGCATCTCGCTCGGCGGCGGCACCATCACCAATTCCGGCACGATCTCCGGCGCCAAGTACGGCATCGTGGTCAACAACGACTCGAATCCCGACAACAGCCGCAGCGGCGTCGCCGCGACCACGATCACCAACGAGGTCGGCGGCACGATCGAGGGCAAAGACGGCTACGCGATCCGGCTGGAGAATAAGCTCGGCACCGCGGCCGACAACGACACGATCGTCAACAAGGGCACGATCATCGGCAACGGCACGATCCCGGATCCGACCGCGGTGGTGACCCTTCAGAGCGGCAGCGTGGACGGCGGCTCGGTCGGGACGCTGGACGGGGTGCGCTACACAGGCACCGGCTCGGCCCGCTTCATCCGCGGCGACGGTGCCGCAATCCAGATGGGCGAGGGTGACGACGTCCTGACCAATTACGGCACGATCACCGGCAACACCCGCCGGGCGATCAGCCTGGAGGGTGGCAACGACACGCTCAACCTCTTCACCGGCTCGACCATCACCGGCCGGATCGACGGCGGCGCCGGCGCCGACACCCTCAACCTCGGCAAGGCCGTCACGGGGACCGGCGCCGGCACGCTGGCGAACGTGATCCATTTCGAGGTGCTGAACGTCAAGGGCGGCACCTGGAAGCTTTTGGACGATCAAGCCTACGCGAACGGCGCGACGATCGCAGCCGGGGCGACGCTCCAGGTCGGCGACGGCGCCACCGCGGGATCGCTGGCGGCCGATGTCGCCAATGCCGGGGCGCTGATCTTCAACCGGACCGACACGTCGAGCTATGCCGGGGCGATCTCCGGGAGCGGCAGCCTGACCAAGGCGGGCACCGGAACCCTGACCCTAACGGGCGCCAGCACCTATACGGGCGCCACCACGATCTCGGAGGGCACGCTCACGATCCAGAGCGCCACGGCGCTGGGCGCGGCGGACGGCACGGCGGCCACCGGCACCACGGTCGCCTCCGGCGCGACCCTGGCGCTGAAGGGCGGCATTGCGGTGGGCAACGAGGCGCTGTCGCTCACCGGATATGGCCTGAACGCCTGCGGTGCCCTGTGCAACGTCTCCGGGATCAACAGTTATGCCGGGACGATCACCCTGACCGGCACCACGAGGATCGGCGCGGATGCCGGCAGGCTCACCCTGTCGGGCCCGATCGCGGGCGCTCCTGGGGCCGGCGTCGAGCTGGACCTGGGCGGTGCGGGTGACGGCATCGTCGCGGGCGACATCGGGAATGTCGGCACCGTCATCAAGGTCGGAGCCGGCACCTGGACGCTGACCGGAAAGAGCAGCCTCAGTGACCTCCTGTACGCATTCGGCGGAGCCCTGCGGCTGGAGGGGGGCGGCACGGTCGCGAGCGACAGGGGCATCGTCGGCGGCGACACCGCCACGACGGCTTCCGCGACGGTGACGGGCTCTGGCTCGACGTGGACGAATCGGAGCACGCTCGTCGTCGGTGACATCAACGGCACCG
Organism: Methylobacterium brachiatum; assembly: GCF_900113845.1. Classification (NCBI taxonomy): domain Bacteria; kingdom Pseudomonadati; phylum Pseudomonadota; class Alphaproteobacteria; order Hyphomicrobiales; family Methylobacteriaceae; genus Methylobacterium; species Methylobacterium brachiatum. The sequence goes on from NZ_FOQW01000014.1 coordinate 41,937, forward strand.
GCATCCTCACCGTGGCGGCGGGTGGCGCCGTGTCGATCGGGACGAACGGTGCCGGTACGATGACGCTGGCGAAAGGCAGCCGCTCGACCGGTATGCTCAATATCGGCGCCGCCGCGGGCGAGACGGCGGTCGCCGCCGGCACGGTGACGGCGGGCGAGGTGGCGTTCGGCGCCGGCACCGGCACGATCACGTTCAACCATACCGGCAACCCGGATGGCTCGGCCGTCACCTTCGCACCGAAGATCACCGGCGTCGGCAGCCTCAACCACCTCGCCGGCACCACGATCCTGTCAGGCGCCAGCACCTATTCCGGCACCACCACGATCGCGGGCGGCACGCTCCGCGTAGCCAACGCCACGGCGCTCGGCGCGGCGGACGGCACGGCCGCCAACGGCACGACGGTCGCCTCGGGCGCGACCCTGGCGCTGCAGGGCGGGATCGCGGTGGGCAACGAAGCCCTGTCGCTCGCCGGCACGGGCGTGGGCGATGGCGGCGCCCTGCGCAACGTGTCGGGCGACAACAGCTATGCCGGGGCGATCACGCTAACGGACAACAGCCGCATCGCCGCGGATGCCGACAGGTTGACCCTCTCGGGCAGCCTCGCCGCTTCCGGCGGCGGCTGGGTGCTGACACTGGGCGGTGTCGGCGACGGGCGTATCACCGGCACCATCGGCAACACGATTGGTTCGCTCCTCAAGGACGGGACGGGCACCTGGACCGTGACGGGACAGGCCACGCTCGCGAACGAGGTGCAGTCGAGCGGCGGCACGCTGACCATCGCCGAGGGCGGACGCCTGTCCAACAGCGACGGCTTCGTCGGTCACGATACCGGCTCGTCCGGGACGATGACGGTGACTGGGACGGGCTCGACCTGGACCAATAGAGCCGGCCTCGTAGTCGGCTTCGGCGGCACGGGCACGCTCGCCATCCAGGGCGGCGGCCAAGTGTCGAACAGGAACGGCACCATCGGCTACTTCGCCACGTCGTCCGGGACGGTGACGGTGACTGGGACGGGCTCGACCTGGACCAATAAGAACAGCCTCTCTGTCGGCCACGGCGGCACGGGCACGCTCGCTGTCCAGGCCGGTGGCCAAGTGTCGGACACCTCTGGCGTCCTCGGCAACTTCACCGGCTCATCCGGGACGGCGACGGTGTCGGGGACGGGCTCGGCCTGGACTAACAGCAGCAACCTCTATGTCGGCAACAGCGGCACAGGCACGCTCGCCATCCAGGGCGGGGGCCGGGTATCGGCCAATCACAGCGTCCTCGCCGCCGATCCCCACTCATTCGGGACGGCGACAGTGTCGGGGACAGGCTCGACCTGGACCAACAGCGGTGACCTCTATGTCGGCGCCGTCGGCACGGGCACGCTCGTCGTCCAGGCGGGCGGTCAGGTGTCGAACGGGTACGGCTATCTCGGCTACTTCTCAGGCTCATCCGGGGCGGCGACGGTGGCGGGGGCGGGCTCGACCTGGACCAACACCGGCGTTCTCTCTGTCGGCCACGGCGGCACGGGCACGCTCACGGTGGCGGATGGCGGCCTCGTATCGGCCGGCGCCAATGGCACGGGCACCGTGTCGGTTGCCTCCCTGAGCGGCTCGACCGGCACGCTCGCCATCGGCGCGGTCGCGGGCCGGAAGGCGGTCGCCGCCGGCACTGTGCAGGCGAGCAAGGTGGCGTTCGGCGCCGGCACCGGCACGATCACGTTCAATCATACCGGCAACCCGGACGGAACGGCCGTCGCCTTCGTGCCGACGATCACCGGAACCGGCACGGTCAGCCATCTCGCTGGCACCACGATCTTGACCGGTGCCAACAGCTATACCGGCGCCACCACGGTCTCGGGCGGCAGGCTCAGCGCCGCCAATGCCACGGCGCTCGGCGCCTCTGCCGCCAAGGTCACGGCCGGCGGCACGCTCGACGTCAACGGTGTCACGATCGCCAACGTCCTGATCCTGGCCGGCTCCGGTGCGGGCGGCGCGGGGGCGCTCACCGGCACCGGCGCCGCCGGGGTCTCGGGCGCGATCACGCTGGCCGCCGATGCCGCCCTCGGCGGAAGCGGCACGCTGACGCTGTCCGGCGGCATCGGCGATGGCGGCCACGGCTATGGCCTGACCAAGCTCGGCACCGGCACCGCGATCCTGACCGGCACCAGCACCTATACCGGCGCCACGACCCTCCAGGACGGCACCCTGCGGGCCGGGGCGGCCGGGGCGTTCGCGCCGGTCTCGGCGGTGACGGTGGCCTCCGGCGCGACCCTCGATCTGGCGGGATTTAACCAGGGCATCGGCTCGCTGGCGGGCACCGGCCGCGTCAGCCTCGGCGCAGGCACGCTGACGGCCGGGGCCGACAACAGCTCCACCGCCTTCTCGGGCACGATCACGGGCAGCGGCGGCCTGGCCAAGGCCGGGACCGGAACCCTGACCCTCTCGGGCCTCAACACCTATACCGGTCCCACCACGATCGCGGGCGGCACCCTGGCCTTGACCGGGGCCGGCTCGGTGGCGGCCTCCAGCGGCGTCGCCCTGGCCGGCGGGGCGACCTTCGACATCGGCGGCCTGACCGCCGGCACCGCGATCGCCAGCCTGACCGACACCGCCCCCGGCCAGGCCGGCACCGTGGCGCTCGGCGCCAACACCCTCACCCTCACCCGCGCGGCGGGCAGCTACGGGGGCGCCATCCTGGGCACCGGCGGCCTGACCCTGGCCGGCGGCACCCAGATTCTCGCGGGCCACGCCCGCCATACCGGCGCCACCACCCTGGAGAGCGGCACCCTGCGGGCCGGGGCGGCCAGGGCGTTCGCGCCGGCCTCGGCGGTGACGGTGGCCTCCGGCGCGACCCTCGACCTGGCGGGATTTGACCAGGGCATCGGCTCGCTGGCGGGCGCCGGCCGCGTCAGCCTCGGCGCGGGCACGCTGACGGCCGGGGCCGACAACAGCTCCACCGCCTTCTCGGGCACGATCGCGGGCAGCGGCGGCCTGGCCAAGGCCGGAACCGGAACCCTGACCCTCTCGGGCAGCAACAGCTACAGCGGCGGCACCGCGCTCCTCGGCGGGACGCTGGCGGTCGCCGCCGACGCCAGTCTCGGCGCGTCGGCGGGCGGCCTGCGCTTCGATGGCGGCACCCTGGTGACGACCGCCAGCCTCGCCATGGCCCGGCCGGTGACGCTGGCCGGCGACGCCCGCCTGCGCCCCGCCTCGGGGACGAGCCTGACCCTGAACGGGTCGGTCACCGGGCCGGGCGGCCTCGTCCAGGACGGGGAAGGCACCACGATCCTCGCCGGCCGCAACACCTATGCGGGCGCCACCACGGTGGCGGGCGGGACGCTGCAGATCGACGGGGTGCTGAGCGCCTCGGAGGTGACGGTCCGGCACGGGGGCACGCTGGCGGGTTCAAGCAAGATCGGCGACCCGCTGATCGAGGCCGGTGGCCGGTTGGCGCCGGGCAGCGCCGCGGCGATCGGCACGCTGTCGATCCACGGGCCGCTGACCTTCGCGGCGGGCTCGTTCTACACGGTCAAGCTGACGCCCGCCGCCAACGACCGCACCGACGTGACCGGTCCGGTGGCGCTCCAGGGCGGGACCGTCCAGGTTTTGGCCGGCGCCGGGACTTACACGCCAGCGCTGCGCTACACGCTGCTGACCGCCACGGACGGGGTGACGGGCCGGTTCTCCGCGCTGCAGACGACCAGCAACCTCGCCTTCCTGACGCCCTCCTTGAACTACGATGCGCACAGCGTGTCGCTGGGCTTCGCGCAGACGGCGCCGATAACCAGCGTGGTCACAACGCCGAACCAGACCGGGCCGGCGGCGGCGCTGAACGGCGTCGGGCCGACCGTGACCTCGACCGCCCAGCCCTCGGCGACGGCCCAGAGCGCCTCGACCGCCCAGCCCTCGGCGACTGCCCAGAGCGCCTCGACCGCCCAGCCCTCGGCGACGGCCCAGAGCGCCTCGGCCAGCCCAGCCGCGCCGACGGTGACGCAGGCGAGCACGGTGCATACCAGCGTGGCGGTCGACGGGACCACCACCACGACGATCAGCAACAGCGGCGGCACCACTGTGGTCGTCGCCTCCCCGGCCGCCCAGGTGGCAACCGCGGTGCTGAACCAGACCGCCCCGGGCGCGGCCCAGGCCCTCACCGCGATCTCCGGCGAGGCCCATGCCGCCGATATCGGCGTCGTGGCGCAGAGTGCCGCGATCGTCGAGGCGACGCTGCTCGATCACCTGCGTTTCGGCATGGCGCCCCTCGGTGAGGCGGCGGGCCTGTGGTCGGAGACGGGCCTCGCCGGCCGGATCCCCGCCGGCACCACCGTCCCGGCGGCCTACGCGGCCGCTCTGCCCGGCGAGCCGGCGATCGGCCTCGTTCCGGTCGCGCCGGCGCGGGCGAACTACGCGCTCTGGGGCCAGGCCCTGGGGGCGTTCGGCAGCACGCGCGGCAACGGCAACGCCGCCCGCCTGACCCGGGATATGGGCGGGTTCGTGCTGGGGGCCGAGACCGGGTTCGGCGCGCTGAGCCTGCCGGGCCTGACCGATCTGCGGGTAGGCGTGGCGGCGGGCTACAGCGTCGCCGGGTTCGACATTCCGGCACGGCGGTCGAGCGGCCAGGTGGAGAGCGCGTTCGGGGCGATCTATGGAAGGGCGTCCCTGGGCGCAGTGGAGCTACGGGGCGGTGCCGTCTACGGCAGCGAGGCGTTCGACACCCGGCGCCAGGTGCAGTTCCCCGGCTTCTCGCAGGCGGTGACCGGGAAGGCGGGCGGCGACACGCTGCAGGCCTTCGGCGAGGCGGGGTACCGGATCGCCTACGGTCCGGGGGTGCTGGAGCCCTTCGTGGGCGGCACGACGCTGCATGTCCGGCGCGACGGGTTCGCGGAGCGCGGCGGTGCGGCGGCGCTGCGGGTCTCCGGGCACCATGACGCCGTGCAGACGGCGACCGCGGGCGTCCAGGGTGAGATCGGTCTGGCGGATCTTCTGGGCCTGGACGTCCCGGTTCTGGCGCGCGGCCTCGTGGGCTACAGGCGGGCGTTCGGGGACGTGGTGCCGCGGGCGCTGGTGGCGTTCGCGGGCGGCCGGGCGTTCCAGACCGCGGGGGTGCCGCTGGCGCGGGACGCGGTCGTGGCTTCGGCGGGGATCGAGGCGCGGGTTGCGACGGGTCTGACGCTGGGGCTCGCCTATACCGGTCAGGTGGGCGAACGCGCCCAGGACCATGCCATGCGGGGCAGCCTGAACCTGCGCTGGTAAACCCCCTCAGGCTGCCTGCTGCTCGACCCGGTTCCGCCCCGCGGCCTTGGCCCGGTAGAGGGCGATGTCGGCGCGCTTGAGCATGTCGCCCGGGCCGCCATCCTCCGGGTGGCGGATCGCGACGCCGATCGAGACCGTCACGGGGATCGTGCGGGTCGCGCGCTGCACCGAGAACGGCAGCGCCTCGACCTTCTCGCGGATGCGCTCGGCGATGGCCCGGGCCTCGGCCAGGCCCGCCTCCGGCAGGATCACCACGATCTCCTCGCCACCGTAGCGGGCGACGATGTCCACCGGCCGCGTGTCCTGGCGGACCCGCTCGGCGAAGGTGCGCAGCACCTCGTCGCCGGCCTCGTGGCCGTAGCTGTCGTTGATCGCCTTGAACCGGTCGATGTCGAGGATCAGGGCGGCGAGGCCCACGCGCCGGGCGGCCTCGTCGGCGAACAGCGCGCCGAGATGGTTGTCGAGGTAGCGCCGATTGTGCAGGCCGGTGAGCGCGTCGGTGACGGCGAGCTGGAGGGAGGCCTGCATGGCGCCCCGCAGGGCGTCCGTGAAGCGCTTGCGCTTCACCTGGGTGCGGACCCGGGCCATCAGCTCGTTGCGGTCGACCGGGCGCATCAGGAAATCGTGGACGCCGAAATCGAGACCGCGCACCACGCGGGCGCGGTCGTGCTCCTCGGCCACCATGATCAGCGGCATCGCCCGGGTGGCGTCCTGCGAGCGAAGCTGGCTGCACAGGCGCAGGCCGTCGAACCCGGCGAGGTCGAGGCTCACCAGGGCGAGGTCGAACCCGCCCTCGGTGGCCAGGCGCAAAGCCGCCTGCGGATCGGGCTCGATCGTCACCGCGTGATGCTGGCGCAGGGCACCGGCCATGCGCTCGGCCGAGCCGGGCCGGTCCTCGATCAGCAGGATCCTGGCGTCGAGGCCGGTCTCGGCGGTGGCCAGCGCCAGGGGGTCGCCGATGCCGAAGTCGCGCGAGGCCAGCGCCCGCTGGCGCAGCTCGTCGGTGACCGCTTTGAGGCGCACGAGGCTGCGCACCCGGCTGAACAGGGCGGTGTCGTCCACCGGCTTGGTGAGAAAATCGTCGGCGCCAGCATCGAGGCCGCGCAGGCGGTCGGAGGGCTGGTCCAGCGCCGTGACCATCACCACCGGGATGTGGGCGGTGACGGGGTTGTTCTTCAGGTAGCGGCAGACCTCGAACCCGTCCATGCCGGGCATCATCACGTCGAGCAGGACGAGGTCGCACAGGCCCTTCTCGCAGATCGCGATCGCGTCCGGCCCGTTCATGGCGGCGATCGTGTCGAAATATTCGAGCCCGAGCTTCGTCTCGAGAAGCTTCACGTTCGGGAACAGGTCGTCGACGATCAGGACGCGGGCCGACATGGTTCCTCGCTGACGCGCGGTTGCGCGGTTCCGCCCGGGGCGGTCGGCCGTTCGCCGTTATCGGCGCGCCGCTCCGGCGTCACCGAGGCTCAAGATACGCGCGAACCGTTGCCAAAAACTTCGCGACGGAGATCGGCTTCGACAGATAGGCCTCGCAGCCGCCCTCGCGGATCCGCTCCTCGTCGCCCTTCATGGCGAAGGCCGTGATGGCGATGACCGGAATGCTCTTGAGGTCGTCGTCCTCCTTGAGCCATTTGGTCACCTCGAGGCCGGAGACCTCGGGGAGCTGGATGTCCATGAGGATCAGGTCGGGGTGGTGCGCGCGGGCCAGCTCGATCGCCTCGATGCCGTGGGCGGTCTTCAGGGTCGCGTAGCCGTTCGCCTCCAAGAGGTCGTTGAACAGCTTCATGTTCAGTTCGTTGTCCTCGACGATCAGCACCGTCTTTTTCATGATCCGATGTCCCGGTGCGCGCCGATCATGATTAGCGGGCCGTGAAGCCCCTTGATGACCTTTGTAGCGATCACATGTTGATGAATGGCAAACCTCTTCAAGGGGCCGAATCTGCGGAACGGCTCGCCCTCGACGTTCTGCTGTGGATCGTGGCGGAGGATGACCGCCTCCTGCCCTTCCTGGCGGCGAGCGGCCTGAGCCCCGAGACCCTGCGGGAAAGCGCCCAGCAACCGGCCTTCCTGGCGGGCGTCCTCGACCATGTGATGGGGGACGAGGGCGTGCTGATGGCCTGCGCCGGGGCGCTGGAGATCAAGCCCGAACGGATCGCCTCGGCTTGGCGCATCCTGTCGCCGCAGCCGGAGGATGACTGGGCCTGAGGCGGCGGTTTGCCGCGTCTCAGGTTGAGCCGCGGACGTCTCGTCACCCATCTTGTCTTTCCGGGGCCGCATAGCGGAGCCCGGAATCCAGAACCTCGGACGGTCCTCGGTTTTGCACCGTCGGCGGATCTGGATTCCGGGCTCGCCTACGGCGCCCCGGAATGACGGGATGGTTCTGCAGGCTTCAGCTTCACGGCGTGCAGCCCTTCTCGCCCTCCTTGGCGGAGGCTTTTCCCGCCTGGGTGTCGATGTCGAGGGCGGTCATGTCGCCCAGGATGGCGAATTCGCCGTAATCGAGCTTGAGGGCGCCGCTGACGCCGTTCTCGTAGAGGTCGAAGCCGAGGGTGTAGATCGGCGTCCGCTCGCCCACCCCCGGCGTGTAGTAGCTCAGCCGCACCGGCCAGTGCGGCATGCCGGCGAGCGGGCCGTCGCGCAGGGGCTTGTCGCGGGCGGTATCCGCGGCCGGGCCGGCTCCGGCATGGCCAATCACCGCGAAGGTGTCGTAGATCTTCTTGCCGTCGTCGGAGCCGTCGAACACCTTGGCCGAGAGGGTCGACTGGCCGGCGCGGGCCGCCGCGATCAGGTGGCGCATGTGCTCGCTCGGGAACAGGACCGGCCCCTCCACGGTGAACGGCTTGGCCGCGCCCTTGAGCTTCACCGTGACCGATTCCCCCTGCCCCTGCTCCGAGGCGGTGCCGTCCACCGGGGCGGCCGGCTGGTTGTTGGTGAGCGTCGTGGTCTTGAACCGGAACTCGCGGCCCTTGCCGCCCTCGAAGGTGGTGCTGCGCATGTCCGACAGGCGCGGACCGGTCTCGCCCGAGGAGAGCTCGGTCACCTGCCGGGTCAGCATGGTGTAGCCGCGGCAGGCATCGCCCCGGAAATCGATGACGATGCGGCCGCGGGCGCTCTCCACCGAGCGGGTGCCGCCGCCCTCGGCCAGCGACAGGTCGTAGACCGCCCGGTGGTTGGCCAGAACGATCTCCTTGGCTTCCTGGCCAGGTGCGGGGGCCTCGGTCTTGGCCTCGGGGGCCGGCGGCTCGGATACAGCCGGCGCGGCGTGTGCCCCCCAGGCGGAGACGAGCAGGCCGGCCGTCAGGAGATGCGAGAGGCGCATGGATAATCCCGGTTCAAGGTCCGCCAGATAGCAGGCGACGCGAAAGGGGCAATCCTCGGGCATCGGGGCGGCCCGCGATATGGGGTTCCCAAAAGGCTGAGCCCTTTGGCGGGGCACCGGGGCGGAGGCCCGATGGACCAGGGCGCCGCCCTGGACCCGCGAAAGCTCCCGGACCTTTCGAAACCGTGACGCTCACCGGTAGCCTTGCGCCTGCAGGGTGAACAGCTCGGCGTAGCGGCCGCCCTGCCCCATCAGGGCGGCGTGGCTGCCCTCCTCGAGCAGCCGGCCGCCCTCCAGGACCAGGATCCGGTCGGCCATGCGCACCGTCGAGAAGCGGTGCGAGATCAGCACCGTCGTGCGGCCCGCCGACAGCTCCCGGAACCGGGCGAACACGTCGTGCTCGGCCTGCGCGTCGAGCGCCGCGGTCGGCTCGTCGAGGATCAGGATCTCGGCCTCGCGCATATAGGCTCGGGACAGGGCGACCTTCTGCCACTCGCCCCCGGACAAGTCGACGCCGCCGGCGAAGCGCTTGCCCAGCGGCTGGGCGTAGCCCTCCGGCAGGCGCTCGATCACCGGGGCGGCGAGCCCCCGGGCGGCAGCCGCCGCGATCCGATCCCGGTCGTCGGCGGCCGCGATCCGGCCGACCGCGACGTTCTCGCCGGCGGTGAGGTCGAACCGGACGAAATCCTGGAAGATCGCCGCGACCCGGGCCCGGAGGTCGTCGAGGTCGTAGGCGGCGAGCGGCCGCCCGTCGAGGAGCACCCGGCCCTCGTGCGGGTCGTAGAGCCGAGTCATCAGCTTGACGATCGTGGTCTTGCCGGCGCCGTTGCCGCCGACGAGCGCCACGGTCTCCCCGGCCCGCACCGCGAAGGACAGGCCGCGCAGGGCCCAGGTCTCGGTTCCGGGATAGCGGTAGCCGACATCCTCGAACACCAGCCCCGCGCGGATCGGGCTCGGCACCGGCACGGGCTGCGCGGGCGAGCGGATCTCCGGCCGGATCGCGAAGAACGAGAAGAAATCGTCGAGATACTGCGCCTGCCCGCTGATCTGGGTGAGCCCCAGCAGCAGCCCCTCGATGCCGCCGCGCAGGCGCTGGAACGCGCCGGCCAGGAAGGCGAGGTCGCCGATCGAGAAGGCGCCGGCCACGGTCCGCCAGACGATCACCGCGTAGGCCGCGTAATAGGCCAGGGTGCCAAGGCTCGCGAAGGCGAAACCCCAGCGCGCCCGGGCGGTGGCGAGCGCCCGGTTCTCGGCGAGCAGGTTCTGCGCCAGCGCCCCGTAGAGCGCGGTGATGTAGCCCGAGAGGCCGAAGAGCTTGACCTCCTTGGCGGTCTCGACGCTGGCGCCGAGGTAGCGCAGGTAATCGATCCGCCGCCGCTCCGGGCTGCGGATCCAGGCCAGGCGATAGCCGGCCTTGGTGAAGTGCCACTCGTTGAGGAGCGCCGGCACCAGGGCGGCGGCGATCAGCACTACGAGCCAGGGCGTGAAGGCCGCCACCCCGGCGGTGAGCGAGGCCAGCGTCACCAGGGCCTGGAACTGCCCGAAGACGGTGCCGATCAGCCCGGTGCGGCCGCTGACCTGCCGGCGCGCCCGCTCCAGCCGGTCCTGCTGGGCGCTGTCCTCGAACTGGGCGAGGTCCAGGGAGGCGGCATGGGTCATCAGCCGCAGGGAGGCGGCGTTGGCGTAGAGGTCGCCGATCAGGGTCTCGGTCAGGCTCGCGAGCCGGCCGGTGAGGTCGGAGAGCAGGGCCAGCCCGAGCTCGGCCGCCACCAGCCAGACGAGCCGGGCCCGGCCGGGATCGGCGAGCCAGTCCGAAAGCCCCGCCGCCGGCGCCGGGCGGGCATGCTCGGCCACGATGCCGTCGAGGATCAGCTTGGCGAGGTAGAGCGACAGGATCGGCAGGCAGGCCGTCACGAGGCGCAAGCCCAGGCTCGCCGCGAGCAGGCGCGGGCTCGCCGCGGCGATCTCGCGGAACAGGGCCGGCAGGTAGCGCAGCGCCCCCAGGCGCTCGCCGAGGCGGGGGATCCGAACGCTCACCGGCGGCCGACCCGGGTGGATTGCCTGTCGACGGCCGGGCTCGGGTGGCCTTCGTCCGATTGGCCGACGGGTAGAGAGCGCATTATCTGAGGCCTGAAGAGTGTAATTTCATCGTCGAGTGACGCGTGCTGAGCGGCCCTGCAATCCTGCGTATTTCAGTCTTACTGATCTTGGCCGGCATCCTGGCGGCGCTGGTGCAGTTCCTGCTGCCGAACCCGCCGCCCGCGCCGATCCCGGCCCCCGTGGCCGAGGCGCCGGCCGAGACCGTCCCGGCGGCGGAGCCGAGCGCGCGCCCGCGGACCCCGGAGCCCGCCCCCAGGCCCGCCGCGCCGCCCCCGGAGCCGGTGCCCGCGCGTCCCGCCCAGATGCCGTCCGACGCCCTCGCCTTCCCGAACGAGCCCGTGCCGGTCCAGCAAGGCCAGGCCGAGATCGACCGGGCCGAGGAGTCCGCCGGCCCCCGGGCCCTGGCCCTCCTCGACCTCAACACCGCCTCGGCCGCCGACCTCAACAAGCTCCGGGGCGGCGGCGCGATCGGCCGGGCGATCATCGCCAAGCGCCCCTACGCCTCCGTGGACCAGCTCCTGTCGAAGCGCGTCCTCAGCCGGGCGGTCTACGACAAGATCAAGGATCAGGTGACGGTGCGGTGATCGTTCCAGGGCTGGCTTACCTGCAAACCCGCTGGCTATTCCAGCCGCGATGCGCCAATAAATACACATCGCGGCGGGACCTGCTATGCCCAGGGTCGAGACGGATCGCAGATCCATTGTGGATCGGTTGACGGCCGAGGGCTGGGCCCGCGAAGGCGGTACGAAGCATGAAAAGTTCTCGCACCCGAGCCGACCCGGCATCAAAATCATGGTGCCCCGACACCGGGTGCTGACGCCCGGCGTTGCCCGCAGCATCGCGAGCGCCGCGGGCTGGATCTGAGGAGGGATGCAGATGTCCCGCTACACCGTACTGATCGATGGCGAGGCCGGCGCCTACGGGGTCGCGATTCCCGATTGCCCCGGCTGCACCGCGATGGGCGCGACCATCGATGAGGCTATGGTCAACGCGACGGCGGCCCTCAGTGAGTGGATGAGCGATCGGATCGCCGCCGGTTTGGCGCCGCCGGTACCCCGGGCGCCGGAGGTTCTGAGGGCCGACCCGACCCTGGCCGAGGCCCTGACCGAGGCCACGCTCGGCGTCGTTCCGTTGCTGCTCGATTCCGGCCGGCCCGTGCGCGTCAACGTCTCGCTGGATGCCGCGGTGCTGGCGCAGATCGATACCGCCGCCCGGGCGCGGGGCCTCACCCGCTCGGCCTTCCTGGTTTCCGCGGCGCGGGACAAGATCCAGGCCGAGGGCTGAGGGGCCCCGCGGAGCCTTGCCGCTCAGAGCTTCGTCCCAAAAATCTCCGCCACCTGCGGGATGTCCTTGTCGCCCCGGCCCGACATGTTGAGCACCATCAGGTGATCGGCCGGGCGCTGGGGGGCGATGTCCAGCACCTTGGACAGGGCGTGGGCCGGCTCCAGGGCCGGGATGATGCCCTCCAGCATCGAGCAGAGCTTGAACGCCTCCAGGGTCTCGGAATCGGTGGCCGAGAGATACTTCACGCGGCCCATCTCGTGCAGCCAGGCGTGCTCGGGGCCGATGCCGGGATAGTCGAGGCCGGCCGAGATCGAGTGCGCGTCGGAGATCTGCCCGTCCGCGTCCATCAGCAGGTAGGTGCGGTTGCCGTGCAGCACCCCGGGCTTGCCGCCGGTGAGCGAGGCGGCGTGCAGGCCGGAGCCCACGCCGTGGCCGGCGGCCTCGACCCCGAAGATCTCGACCTCGCGGTCGTCCAGGAACGGGTGGAACAGCCCCATGGCGTTGGAGCCGCCGCCGATGCAGGCGATCAGCGAATCCGGCAGGCGGCCCTCCTGCGCGATCATCTGCTCCCGGGTCTCGCGCCCGATCACCGACTGGAAGTCGCGGACCATGGCCGGGTACGGGTGCGGGCCGGCCACGGTGCCGATGCAGTAGAACGTGTCGGCGACGTTGGTGACCCAGTCGCGCAGGGCCTCGTTCATCGCGTCCTTGAGGGTCTTGGTGCCGGATTCCACCGGGATCACCTCGGCGCCGAGCATCTTCATCCGGAAGACGTTGGGCGCCTGCCGGGCGACGTCGACCGCGCCCATATAGACCACGCATTTCAGGCCGAACCGGGCGCACAGCGTCGCGGTGGCGACGCCGTGCTGGCCGGCGCCGGTCTCGGCGATGATCCGCGGCTTGCCCATGCGGCGGGCCAGCAGGATCTGGCCGAGCACGTTGTTCACCTTGTGGGAGCCGGTATGGTTCAGCTCCTCGCGCTTGAAATAGACCTTGGCGCCCTGCCCGGCCGGCGCCTGGGCGCGCAGGTACTCGGTGAGGCGCTCGGCGTAGTAGAGCGGGCTCGGCCGGCCGATATAGTGGGTGCCGTAGCTCGCCATGTCGGCCGCGAAGGCCGGATCGGCCTTGGCCGCCTCGTAGGCCGCCTCCAGCTCGAGGATCAGCGGCATCAGCGTCTCGGCGACGAACCGGCCGCCGAAGATGCCGAAGCGGCCGCGCTCGTCGGGGCCGGTGCGGAAGGAATTCGGTTCGGGGGCGATGGTCACGGGGCAAGTCCTTCCGGACGCGAAGAGCGATCTGTTGCCGGGTGCCTAGACCCATGCGGGCGCCGCCGCAATGCGTCCTGGGGACCCGTTACCCCGGCACCCCGGAGAACGAACTCGCGGTCAGGTCTTGTGGATCGCCCAGCAGGACAATCATGGCTCACCGCGCCACGCTTCGCCCACTGCTCGCCGCCGCCATCGGGCTCGGCCAAGCTCCTTCCGCGTCTGCCGGCAGTTGCGAAAGTGGCGCCGGCAGCCCGCGTGGCCGTGGTCGCGGGCGGCTGCTCCTGGGACGTGAAGGGTGTGCTCCAGCACGTCGGCGGGGTGACCGGCGCGGGCTCGGTCTATGCCGGGGGGACGGCTGTCGACGCGGATGACAAGACCGTCAGCCTCGGCGGCACCGACCATGCCGAGGCGGTGGCGGTCACCTCAGATCCGGCTTCGATCCGCCGCGGCCGGCCCTAGGCCCGATCGGCGGCCGCGCAGGCCGGCTCCGCGCGATCGCGCACCGCCAGGCCGCACGGATAGGGCCGGTCCTGGGCGTCCGAGCAGGTCTGGTCGGCATCGGGCGCCGCGAAGCCGTAGAGGCTGACGCGGTGTGGGCCGACCATCACGGTCCCGCCGTCGAGCACCCGGGCCGGGCCGCGCAGGGGCTCGGCCGCCCTGGCGGGGGCGTGCCAGGCGAGGCCGCTCACCAGGAACGCCGCCAGCAGCGGCAGGCGCGAGCGCCGGGTGGAGTCGTCGGGGCAGAGCACGATGCCGGCGAGACCGGCGGCACAGGCGAGGAGGGCGCCGAGGATCAGGGACATGGAGGCATCTCCGCAAGAGGACGGCCCGCCTTCTGACCGGATCCGGCCCCGCGACCCTGACGGCGCCTGTCAGCCTCCCGTCAGGCTGGGGGCGTCATGCCGTGCGGGCGCGGGATGATTTCGCGCGCTCGGACCCCACTTGCGCCGCCATGGTCGAGCTCGTCTCCGCATGATCCAGCCCCCGTCGCGCCGCGCCGCGCTCCTGCTGCTCGCCGGCGCGGCCTGGCCGGCGCGCGCCTCGGAGGATGCCGACCGCGCCCGCCGCGCCCTGGAGAAAGGCGAGATCCGCCCCCTCGACGAGGTCCTGCGGGCCGCCCGCGCGGCGGTGCCGGGGGACGTGGTGGCGGTCGATCTGAAGCGCAACGACGGGCAGTGGCTGTACAAGCTGCGCATCCTCGGCGCCGACGGGAAGCGCCGCTCCGTCAAGGTCGATGCCGGCTCGCTCAAGATCCTGGACGAGGACGACGATGATTGAGCCCGGGAGCCGGCCGTGCGCGTCCTAGTGGTCGAGGACGAGCCGCGCATCGCCGCGGACGTGAAAGCCGGGCTGGAACAGGCCGGCTACGTCGCCGACGTGGTCGCGGACGGCGAGGCCGCGTGGTTCCGCGCCGAGACCGAGCCCTACGACGCGATGGTGCTCGATCTCGGCCTGCCGCGCCTCGACGGGCTCGGCGTGCTGCGCCGGCTGCGGGTGGCCGAGGTGGCGCTGCCGGTCCTGATCCTCACCGCCCGGGACGGGTGGCGCGAGCGGGTCGAGGGCATCGATGCCGGCGCCGACGATTATCTGGTCAAACCGTTCCGCATGGAGGAGCTGGTCGCGCGCCTGCGGGCGATCCTGCGGCGCACCGCCGGCCACGCCTCGCCGGTGCTGCGGGCCGGGGATGTGGAGCTCGACACCCGCAGCCGGGCGGTGAGCGTCGCGGGACGGCCGACCGAGTTGACCGCCCTCGAATACCGGCTCCTGGCCTTCCTGCTGCACCGGCAGGGCCAGGTCGTGCCGGCGGGCGAGGTTCTGGACCATCTCCACGGGGTCGGCACCGAGCGGGAGGCCAACGCGCTGGAGGCGCTCCTGACCCGCCTGCGCCGCAAGCTCGGGCCCGGGGTGATCGAGACCCGCCGGGGCCAGGGCTACCGCGTCGCGGACGCGCCGTGAGGCGCGACTCCCTGCGGCTGCGGCTGGGGCTCGCGGCGGCGGCGCTGATCGCGCTCGCCCTGCTGCTCGCCGGCATCGGCCTCACCGTGATCCTCGACCAGGTGCTCGATGCCCGCACCGTCGACGAGCTCGACCGGACCGCCAAGCTGATCGCCGGACGGGTTGGAATCGCGCCGGACGGGCGCCCGACCATCTCCCGGGAGCCGCCGGACTCCCGGTTCTCCACGCCCTATGGCGGCCTGTACTGGCAGGTCGAGGCGGGAAGCGAGGTCCTGCGCTCGCGCTCGCTCTGGGACAAGCGCCTCGATCTGGGGCCGGGCGCCGGCGACGCCCCCGCCACCGTCGAGGCCACCGGCCCGGATGGCGGCCGGCTGATCGCCGTCATCCGCCCCCTCGCGATCGGCCCGCAGGGTGCCGAGACCGGGCTGCGGGTGATCGTGGCCGAGGACCGGCGCGGCCTGGCCGCCAGCCGAGCCACGTTCCTGCGCCTGCTGGTCCCGGCGCTCGCCGCCCTGTTCGTGGTGCTGACCCTCGCCCTGTGGCTGTTCGTGCACCGGGCTTTGGCGCCGTTCCGGGTGCTGCAGCAGGATCTCGGCGCCGTCCATGCCGGGACGCGGACCCGGCTGCCGGAGCAGTTCCCCGACGAGGTCCGGCCGCTGGTGGCCGACCTCAACCGGCTGCTCGACGCGCAGGAGCGCGCCCTGGTCCGGGCCCGGGCCGCGGCCGCCGACATGGCCCACGGCCTCAAGACCCCGCTCGCGGTGCTCGACGCCCTGGCGCGCCGGACCGGGCCGGCCGATCCCGGCCTGTCGGGGGAGATCGCCGAGCAGGCCCGGGCGATGGCGGGCCAGGTCGAGCGCGCGCTCGCCCGGGCCCGGATCGCGGCGGCCGGCGACCTGCGGCGGCGGACCTGCCGGGTCGCCCCGGTGGCCGAGCGCCTGGTCGCCACCATGCGCCGGCTGCCGGAGGGGGATTCGCTGGCCTGGGAGGTGGCCGTGCCGGACGGGCTCGCCTATCCAGGCGACGAGGGCGAGCTGATGGAGGTCCTGGGCAACCTCCTCGACAACGCCCGCAAATGGGCCCACCGGCGGGTCCGGGTGGCCGGGATCACGGGGCCCGGGGGCTCGCGGCTCACGGTCGAGGACGATGGTCCCGGCATGAGCGACGCGGCGATCGCCGGGATCGGCCGCGGCCAGCGCTGGGACGAGAGCCGCCCGGGCACCGGCTTCGGCATCGCCATCGCCCGGGACGTCGCCGAGGCCGCGGGCGCCCAGCTCGCCTTCGGGCGCTCGGAGCGGGGCGGGCTGCGGGCCGCGCTGACCTGGACGGAATCGGCGGAGGCCGGAAAGCCGGGGCGCTAATCCGCCCCGCGCCGGAGCAGGAACACGCCCTGCGCGCCGAACAGGTTCCAGACCCACCAGGGCATGGAGAAGCGCATCGGCCGGCCGCTGGCGTCGAGCGCCGTGGCGGTCTCGATCCGGGCGCCGATCAGGCGGCACAGGCCGACGAAGTCCCGGATCGTGCAATGGTGGATGTTGGGGGTCTCCCACCAGGCATCCGGCATGATCTCGGTGACCGGCATCCGGCCGCGCAGGGCGAGCTCCGACCGGACCCGCCAATGCCCGAAATTCGGGAACGAGATGATCACCTGCCGGCCGATGCGCAGCAGGTGCTCCAGAACGATCCGGGGATTGCGGGTCGCCTGGATGGTCTGGGACAGCACGACCACGTCGAAGGCGTCGTCGGGGTAGTTCGCCAGGTCGGTGTCGGCATCGCCCTGGATCACCGACAGGCCCCGGGCCAGGCAGGCATTCACCCCGTCGCGCGACAGCTCGATGCCCCGGCCGTCGATGCCGCGCCGGTCGCGCAGCAGCGCCAGCAGCGAGCCGTCGCCGCAGCCGATATCGAGCACCCGGGCGCTCGGCGGCACGAGGCCCAGGACGACGATGTGGTCGACCCGGGCGCCGTTGCCCTCGGCGGTGCGGGGCAGAGCGTCCGTGGTGTCCCAGGGCGCGCCGTGGGTCCGGCGGAGGGTGGGGTTGCTCACAGGCCGCGGGCCCGGGCGGCGGCGTCGATGAAGCCGCGGGCGGCGGAGAACATCGCCGGCTCGTCGAGCAGGAAGGCGTCGTGGCCCTTGTCGGTCTCGACCTCCACGAAGGCGACGGGCGCCGCGGCGGCGTTCAGCGCGTGCACGATCACCCGGGAATCGGCGGTGGGGAACAGCCAGTCGGAGGTGAACGAGATCACGCAGAACCGGGTCTTGATGCCCCGGAAGGCGTTGGCCAGCGCGCCGCCATGGTCCTCGGCGAGGTCGAAGTAATCCATCGCCCGGGTCAGGTAGAGATAGGCGTTGGCATCGAACCGCTCGACGAAGCTGAGGCCCTGGTGGCGCAGGTAGCTCTCGATCTGGAAGTCGGCGTTGAACGAGAAGGTCGGCGCCGAGCCGCCCTGGAACCGCCGGCCGAACTTCCGGTGCAAAGCCGGCTCGGACAGGTAGGTGATGTGCGCGCCCATCCGGGCGACGCCGAGCCCCTTTGACGGCCGCGTGCCCTCCTCGAGGTAGCGCCCGTCGGCCCAGGCCGGATCGGCCATGATCGCCTGCCGGCCGACCTCGTGGAACGCGATGTTCTGGGCCGAGTGGCGGGGGCCGGTGGCGATCGGCATCGCGGCGAAGACCCGCTCCGGGTACAGCGCCGCCCATTGCAGCACCTGCATCCCGCCCATCGAGCCGCCGATGCAGAGGAACAGGTCGCGCACGCCGAGCCTCTCCAGCAGCATCGCCTGGGCCCGGACCATGTCGCGGATCGTCACCAGCGGGAAGTTCAGCCCGTAGGGCCGCCCGGTGGCGGGATCGATCGAGGCCGGGCCGGTGGAGCCCATGCACGAGCCGATCACGTTCGAGCAGACGACGAAGTAGCGGTCGGTGTCCACCGGCTTGCCGGGGCCGACCAGGGTCTCCCACCAGCCCGGCTTGCCGGTGACCGGATGCGGATGGGCGAAATACTGGTCGCCGGTGAGCGCGTGGCAGATCAGCACCGCGTTGGTGCCCGCGGCGTTCAGGGTGCCGGCGGTCTGGTAGGCGATCTGGAAGGGGGCGAGCTCGACGCCGGCATCGGTCAGAAGCGGCGTGTCCGCGCCGAAGCGCATGACCAGGCTCTTGGGGTCGAGCGCCTGCGACGGCTCCGCCAGGCGCCCGGCCGTCTCGTCGATCGGGTCCGGCCGCAGCGCGGTCTCGGGTTGGGTATCCATGCGGGACTTGACGACCGTGTGTCGGCGATCCCGGTCCGCGGCAGGGAAGCGCGGGATCGCGTGACGCGCCGCACTCGCCCGACGCGGCCAGCGAGACCGGGAGGTAATGCTCAAGGGGACGAGCGTCAACGCAGGGACCGGTGCAAGAATGCCCAGTCCGCCCGGCTTGGGCCGGCCTGTCCGGCCTCGGGCCTGCGCTCCGCGGATCGCCCTACGGCGTGTCGCTCCGCGCGGGCGCCGCGGCAGGGGCTGTCCCGGTGGGCCCGAGAACGTCGCCCGCCGCCGTCACCACGGCTTCCACCGCGGAACCGGTCAGCTCCAGCCCGGTCTGGGCGGGTACGGCCTGCAGCACGCCTTCAAGCGCCGCATGCGCGGCCCAGGCCGCGCCTTCCAGGATGACACCAGCGATGAAGTCCATGATCCGTCCTCGGTTCTCGATGACGGGATCTAGGTCGATCAACCACGCTTCGCGGTGCGCCGAGGCACGTCCCCGGGGCTCGGCCCGGCTCAGGCGATCGGGGCCGCCATCAAGGCCAGCCCGAGGGCCGGGAGCCCGAGCGCCAGGGCGGCGCGGGCGTCGAGCCGGTCGGCGCGGACGCCGCCCCGCCAGCTCCGGCTCGCGAGATTCTCGACGCAGAGCCCGGACAGGACGAGCGCGCAGCCGACGATCGCCTGGATCGAAATCATGGAAACCTCACCGAGCCGGCCGCACCACGGAATGCGGCCCAGGATCACGGCTGGGGAAGTGCGTATCGGGGCCGCAGGTTCCTCCGGAGGCCCATCCGGGACGCGGGTTGTGGCTTCCGGGCGTTCAGCGGATCGCGACGGCGCAGGCGACGAACACCATGGCGGCCCCGACGGCGGTGATGCAGCCGTTCGACCAGGCCGAGGCCTCGGCCCGGCGCATCCGGCAATCCGCGGCCACGGAGGTGAGGATCCCGATCAGGAACAGGCTGCAGGGGATCAGGTCACCGGGCATATGGATCCGTCCAGGGGCATGCGGGGCGCGACGCGCCCGACGCGGCCCCTTCTCCGGATCAACAGGCCGAAACGTGGCGAGTGCCCCGCGGCATTTGCGCGTCGCCGCGGGGCGGGAGCTTGCCCCTCAGAGCGTGGCCGCGCCCGGCGGCGTCGTGAAATCCTCCGGGCCCATGTCGAGCAGGTCGTTGGGCGTCGCGGTCTTGTCGTAGGCGGCGCTGGCGGCGGCCTCGATCGCCGCCTGGTTTTTCGCGAACAGGTCGAGGGGGGCGAGGTCGGCCCCGCCGAAATGCTGGCGCAGCACCGGGATCGGCACGTCGATCCCGATCACCCGCTCGCCGTTGGTCATGGCGAACCGGATCAGGCTGTCGTCGGCGGGCAGGATATGGGCGCCGCCATCCAGGTAGCGTGTGAGGGGCATAGGATCCGTCCTTGTCGCAAGCGGGATCCGGGGGAACATAGCGAAGCTCCCCCGACCAACCAGGGCGTGTCCAATCCCGGCAGGCACTTAAACCTCGAGGCGCAGCCCCTGCCCTCCGGCTTCACCCAAGGAGGAAATGCTGTAGACGGACCCGGCAAACGAAACTCCCGCCCGCGCATCCGAGTCGCAGAGCCATGTCCGCCCCCAAACCCGTCCGCCCGGAACCGCGCCCCGGAATCCTGGCGATCGACACCTACGTGCCCGGCAAGAGCGGGCGGCCCGGCGGCGGCAAGGTCCACAAGCTCTCGTCCAACGAGACGCCGCTGGGGCCGAGCCCGGCGGCGCTGGCGGCGCTCCACGAGGCCACCGCCAAGCTGGAGACCTACCCGGACGGGCGGGCGACGGTTCTGCGCACGGCCATCGCCAAGCGCTACGGGCTCGATCCTGAGCGGATCGTCTGCGGCGCCGGCTCCGACGAGCTGCTCTCGCTGCTGGCCTACGCCTATGGCGGCCCCGGCACCGAGGGCATCTATTCCGAGCACGGGTTCCTAGTCTACCGGATCGCGATCCTGGCCTCCGGCGCGACGCCCGTGGTGGCGCCCGAGCGCGACTACACCACCGATGTCGACGCGATCCTGGCCCGGGTCACCGAGCGGACCCGGATCGTCTACGTCACCAACCCGAGCAACCCGACCGGCACCTACCTGCCGTTCGACGAGATCCGCCGCCTGCACGCCGCCCTGCCGGCGAACGTGCTGCTGGTGATCGACGGCGCCTATGCCGAATACGTGCGGGCGAACGACTACTCGGCCGGGCTCGAACTCGCGCTCGAAGCCGAGAACGTGGTGATGACCCGGACCTTCTCGAAGATCTACGGGCTGGCCGCCGTGCGGATCGGCTGGATGCTCGCCCCTTCCCACGTGGCGGATTCGGTCAACCGCATCCGGGGGCCGTTCAACGTCTCCGGCCCGGCCATCGCGGCGGGCGCGGCCGCCATCGCCGACGAGGCGCACATGGCGGCGGCCGCCGCCCACAACGCCGAGTGGCTGCCGAAACTCACCGACGGCGCCCGGGCGCTCGGCCTGAAAGTGACGCCGAGCGTCGCCAATTTCGTGCTGATCCACTTCCCCGACGAACCGGGGCGCTCGGCCGCCGACGCCGACGCCTTCCTCACCGAGCGCGGGCTGATCACCCGCCGGGTCAGCGCCTACGGCCTGCCCAACGCCCTGCGGGTGACGGTGGCGGGGGCCGAGGCGAACACCGCCTTCCTGGCGGCGCTCGGCGACTTCGTGCGGGGCGCGCATGCCGGAGGGGATTTTGCCTGAGGCCGCGACCCCGCCCATCGGGCGCCTCACCATCGTCGGGCTCGGTCTGATCGGCTCCTCGATCGCCCGGGCCGCCCGCCGCTACAATCTCGCCGGCACGATCGTCGCCCTGGACCGGGACGCGGCCGTGCGCGAACGGGTCGCCGAGCTCGGCATCGCCGATGTCGTCACCGGCGATCCGCGGGAGGGCGCCTCCGAGACCGACCTGGTGATCCTGTGCGTGCCGGTCGGCGCCATCGGGGCGGCGGCGGCCGAGCTGGCGCCGTACCTGAAGCCCGGTGCGATCGTGTCGGATGTCGGCTCGGTCAAGGGCGCCGTGGTGGCCGCGATCCGGCCGCACCTGCCGGAGGGCGTCGCTTTGGTTCCCGGCCACCCGATCGCCGGCACCGAGTTCTCGGGGCCGGATGCGGGCTTCGCGACCCTGTTCCAGAACCGCTGGTGCATCCTGACGCCTCCCGAGGGCACCGCCCCCGCGGCGGTGGAGCGGGTCCGGGCCCTGTGGGAGGGCATGGGCGCCAATGTCGAGACCATGAGCGCCGAGCACCACGACCACGTTCTGGCGATCACCAGCCACCTGCCGCACCTGATCGCCTACAACATCGTCGGCACCGCCGCGGACCTCGAAGAGGCGACGCAATCCGAGGTGATCAAGTTCTCGGCCAGCGGATTTCGCGATTTCACCCGCATCGCCGCCTCCGACCCGACCATGTGGCGGGACATCTTCCTGAACAACCGCGAGGCGGTGCTGGAGATGCTCGGCCGGTTCAACGAGGACCTCTCGGCGCTGGCCAAGGCGGTCCGCTGGGGCGATGGCGACGCGCTCCACGCGATGTTCACCCGCACCCGGGCGATCCGGCGCAGCATCGTGGCCCAGGGCCAGGAGACCGCCGCCCCCGATTTCGGCCGCCCGCGGCCGCCGGAGGAGTAGGGCGACAGAGGGCTTCTCCAATTCACCCCCTCATCCTGAGGCGCCGCAGCGCAGCGGAAGCCTCGAAGGAGCCCTTCAGGGATCGCGCGGTCGGCTGGAGGCCTCCTTCGAGGCTCGCTCGCGCTCGCACCTCAGGATGAGGGTGTTGGTGGGATGGACGGTGCCGGAGGCCGGTTCACCAGCACCGGCTGCGGCACCGTCCGCTCCGGAAACAGCTGCTTCAGCGCCTCCAGCTTCGGCGCGTCGTTGACGGCGCTGTAGGGATGGCCCGGGTGCTGGGCCATGAAGTCCTGGTGGTAGGCTTCCGCCGGGTAGAACGCCGCGCCCGGCTCGATCCGGGTGACGATCGGCCGGGCTTCGGGATGGGGGTTGAGCCCGGGCGCGATGCCGAACGGTCCAGTGTCGGGGCCGAGCAGCCCCGGCTCGTGGGGCGACTGCCGGGACGATGATGCAAGCTATCGCGCACAGATCGGACGGCGCGGGCGGTAGTCCTTAGAAACCTATAAAGTTAGCAGGATTGATTTTTTATACAATTTTCTGCATTATAAAACTGGTTCGATTATACCGTATACCGGTACAGGGATTGTCCCTCATGAGCGGCACCAGGAAGCCGGGGACCCAGACCTTGCTGACGCTCGCCGACATTCTCGGCATCCCGGTCGACCGCTTCTTCGACGGCGAGAACGGCTCGCCCGCCACCGCCGACATGCAGGAATGCCTGCGCCTCTGGTCCTGTATCAGGACCGACGCGGGCCGGGAACGCGCCCTCACCGCCCTGCGCGCCATCATCGCGAGCGAGCAGCGGTAAGCGGTGCGAGCGCTGGTCGAGCGCGCGGTTCCGTCTGCGGATGAGGGCCGCGACTGACGCGCGCCTTCCCTCCCCCGGAGAGGAGGGAGATGCGCCGGCATCGGATGCGTGACCATCGCACCCCGCGCCGCGAACGCCCGGCTCCCTACCGCGCGCCGCGGTGCAGATCCCCGTCGATCAGCAGGGCGCTGCGGCCGTCCAGGCGGGAGCGGTAGACCTGCAGGTTCTCCATCACCCGCTGCACGTAGTTGCGGGTCTCGGTGAACGGGATGCGCTCGACCCAGTCGATCACGTCCACGTCGCCCTTGCGCGGGTCGCCGTAGGCGTCGATCCACTTCTTCACGTTGCCGCCGCCGGCATTGTAGGAGGCGAAGGCGAGGACGTAGGAGCCGCGCCAATCCTCCATCAGCTCGCCGAGATGGGCCTGGCCGAGCTTGGCGCAATAGGCCGGGTCGCTGGTCAGGCGGTCGACGTCGAAGGACGTGGCGACCCGGCGGGCGGTGCGCTGGGCGGTGGCCGGCATCATCTGCATCAGCCCGCGGGCGCCGACCCCGGACTGGGCCCGGGGGTCGAACTGGCTCTCCTGCCGGGCGATGGCGTAGACCATGGCCCGCTCGACCTGGGGCACCGCCGTGAAGGTCTCGTAGGCCGGGATCCCGATGGTCGGGTAGGCGTGGGCGTCGAGCGGCAGGCCGCGCTGCACCGCGAGCTTGCCGATCGCCACCAGGGCGCGGGCATCCTTCATCTCGGTGGCGAGGTCGCCGAGCGCCTGGATCTCGCGCGGGTCGGTGAGGTCCCGGGCGGCGTCGATGTAGAGCGGCAGCGCCAGGTCCTTGAGCCCGGCCTCGCCGAGCATGCGCAGCGCCCGGATGTAGAGCCTGTCCTCGAAGGCCTGCCGCTCGACGCCCTCGAGATCGGCCGGCGCGCGCAGCGGCAGGCTGGTCTGGCCGAGCCGGGCCCGGGCGACCTGGCCGTAATAGGCGATCGGCTGCAGGGCGGCCCGCTCGTAGAAGCCCTTGGCCGCCTCGCGCTGGCCCAGCGCCTCGGCCGCCCGGCCCTGCCAATAGGCGGCCCGCGCCAGCGAGACCGGGCTCTCCGCGATGGTCGCCATCTGGGCGAAATGCTGCGCGGCGCTCGCCGGGTCGCCGGCGAACCGCAGGGCGATCCAGCCGGCGTGGAACTCGGCCTCGAGGCGCTTCTCCGGGGTACGCGCGGCATGGCCGCTCGCCACCGTGAAGGCGGTCTTGGCGTTGCCGAGGTCGAGGAGCTTGCGCGCCACGATCCGGCGCTCGATCCACCACTCGTCGCCGTCGACCAGCACGTCCGGGTTGGTGGGCGCCGCGGCCAGGATCGCGGCGGCCTCCTCGGGCTTGTCGGCCCGGCGGAAATACTGCGCCCGGGAGAAGATGTAGGAGGCGTCGCCCCGCAGGGAGGGCGGCACCGCGGCGAGCGCGGCCGGCGCGCCGGTCTTGTCCTCCACGGCCCGGCGGGCGCGCACGAGGCTGGCATACGCGCCCCCCGCATAGCCCGCCGCCCGGCCGGCGCTCTCCCAATCGTCCTTCAGGAGCGCCCGCTCCATCCGGTAACGGTGGTCGATCCGGGTGAGCACGCCCGGGAAGGCATCCTGGACCTTGGCCTCGAGACTCTTGCCGAAGGTCTCGGTGCGCCACAGGTCGCGCACGATCTCGGCGGCGTCGGTGTCGTATCCGTCGGCCCGGAGCGCCAGCGCCAGGGCGAACTTGCCCGGCGCGCTCACCGGCTTGGCGGTGGCAAAATAGGCCCGGACCACGGCCGGGGGCTTGCGCTCGGAGAGCAGCGCCTCCTCGGCCCGGCGGCGCAGCAGCGGCCCGGCCGGCCAAGTCGGGTTGGCGCGGGTGAAGGCGACCGTTCGGGCGAAGCCGATGCCGGCGCCCGCGCGGATCGCCACCCATTCGAGCAGCGCCCTCGCGGCGGGATCGGTGAAGCCGTCGCGCATCCGGTCGCCGTCGGCGACCCGGCCCTTGCGGTAGAGGTCGATGGCGCCGCGCAGCAGCGTCGGATCGGTGTCGCCCGAGATCTTGGGCTTGCCCGGGTCCGGGACCTCGGGCACCGGCGCGGCCGGCGTCAGCGCGGCGTCGGGCAGCGGGAAGACCACGGGGGCGTCGGGATCGGCCGAGGCGTAGGCGGTGGCCGCCGCCGGGATCTTGCCCGCGGCCTCCTCGCCCCGGTCGGAGCCCTTGGCGGTCTGGGCCGGGTCGAGCTTGAGGGCGTCGGCGGTGACCGGATCGGCGACCGCCTCGGCCTCGGTGCTCCGGGTCTGGGCCGGGGACAGGGCGGCGTCGCTCGCGGGCGGCGTCGGCTGCGAGGCCGGCGCGTCGGTGCCGACCTGGCCGGCGAGCGCGACCCCGAGGGTCGTGACCAGAGCCGCCGCCGCCAGGGGCGTGCGCGTCGAGGCCAGCGCGCGGATCACGGGACCTCGGATCGACTGGGCTCGGATCACGTTTCCCCCCTTCTCGCGACCGGAGTGGAAAGAAATGAAGATCGGCGCGGGGGCATTAAGAACCCGTAAACCCTCGCCACGATCTGTTTGCGCACCGTGGCGCGACCGCCTATGTCTGCCCGTCCGCGGCCGAACGGCGCGCGGGACGCACGGCGCCGAGAGCGCCGGGACCAGCCCATCCGCCGAGACCCCAGCTGAGCCTCTTTGGGACGCCTGAGATGACCGAGATGACCGGGAGCCGCCTGCGGGGCTCGCTCACCGCGCTTGTGACGCCGTTCCGCGACGGCGCCTTCGACGAGGCCGCGTTCCGGAAATTCGTACGCTGGCAGATCGAGCAGGGCAGCCACGGCCTCGTGCCGACCGGCACCACCGGCGAGAGCCCGACCCTGACCCATTCCGAGCACGACCGGGTGGTCGAGGCCTGCATCGACGAGGCCGGCGGGCGCGTGCCCGTGGTGGCGGGGGCGGGCTCCAACTCCACCGCCGAGGCGGTGGCCCGGGCGCGCCACGCCGAGCGGGCCGGCGCCGACGCCGTGCTGGTGGTCACGCCCTATTACAACAAGCCGACGCAAGAGGGACTCTACGCCCACTTCAAGGCCGTCAACGACGCGGTCGGCATTCCGATCATCATCTACAACATCCCGCCGCGCTCCGTCGTCGACATGAGTGTCGAGACGATGGCCCGGCTCTTCGAATTGAAGAACATCGCCGGCGTGAAGGACGCGACCGCCAAGATCGACCGCGTCAGCCAGCAGCGACAGGCCATGGGGGCGAACTTCCTCCAGCTTTCGGGCGAAGATGCGACGGCGCTCGGCTACAATGCCCAGGGCGGCCACGGCTGCATCTCGGTGGTGGCCAACGTGGCGCCGCGCCTCTGCGCCGACCTGCAGGAGGCCTCGCTCGCCGGCGACTACGCCAAGGCGCTGGCCCTGCAGGACCGGCTGTTCCCGCTCCAGAGCGGGCTGTTCGCCGAGGCCAATCCGGGCCCGACCAAGTACGCGCTGGCCAAGCTCGGCCATATGACCGAGGACCTGCGCCTGCCGCTGGTGCCGGTCTCGAACGCGACCCGGGCGATCGTCGACGCGGCCTTGCGCCACGCCGGTCTGCTCGAAGGCTGAGGAGAGTCACACACACATGGCCCCGAAACCGGAGCCCAGTCGGCGCGTCGTCGCCGACAACCGTGCCGCGCGCTTCCACTACACGATCGAGGACACGCTCGAGGCCGGCATCGCCCTGACCGGCACCGAGGTGAAGTCCCTGCGCGGCGGCAAGGCGACGATCGGCGAGGCCTATGCCGGCCCCTCCGGCACCGACCTGATGCTGTTCAACGCCTATATCCCTGAATATCTGGAGGCGAACCGCTTCAACCACGAGCCCAAGCGCCCGCGCCGCCTGCTGCTGCATCGCCGCCAGATCAACAAGCTGATCGGCGCCACCCAGCGCCAGGGCTATACGGTGGTGCCGCTGAAGATCTACTTCAACGACAAGGGCCGGGCGAAGATCGAGCTCGGCCTGGGCAAGGGCAAGCAGGCCCACGACAAGCGCGAGGCCGCCAAGGAGCGCGACTGGCAGCGCGACCGGGCGCGGCTGCTGCGGGACCGGGGGTAGATCGGTTCACGGCCCTTCCGTCATTGCGAGCGCAGTGAAGCAACCCAGGGCAGCGCGCGATCTCCGGATGTCGCGCTGCCCCGGGCTCACGTCGCTCCGCGCGCGATGACTGACAAGGCGAAGTCCAAAACTGGCGATTCACCTTCGGCCCGCGGCGCTCTAGGCTCGCGCGATCCGAGGAGCCGCCCATGCAGCCCAGTCCCGACGCCTTGCCCGCCGACCTCCCCGCCCCCGTGGATGACGGCGCTGCCGATCACCTGCGCGGGATGACGCTGCCCGACGTGGCGCTGACGGCGACCGACGGCACGACCGTGTCGCTCGCGCGCCTGACCGGTCGCACGGTCGCTTATGCCTACCCCCGCACCGGCGAGCCGGGACAGCCGGCCCTGACGCCGGATTGGGACGCGATTCCGGGCGCCCGGGGCTGCACCCCGCAGGCCTGCGATTTCCGGGATCACCACGCCGCCCTGCGCGAGCGCGGCGTCGCCCAGGTCTACGGCCTCTCGACCCAGACCAGCGCTTACCAGCGGGAGGCGGCCGAGCGGCTGCGCCTCACCTTCCCGCTGCTGGCCGATCCGCATCGGGCCTTCGCGATGGCCGCGCGCCTGCCGGTCTTCGAGGCGGGCGGGCAGGTGCTGCTGCGCCGCCTCACCCTGGTGATCGACGACGGCGTCGTCAGCCAGGTGTTCTACCCGGTCTTCCCCGCCGATCGCGGCGCGCAACAGGTGATCGACTGGCTCGACGGCGGCGCCTGACGTTTGGCCCCGGTCTCAGCCCTCTTCGGATTCCGGCTGGCGGATGCCGTAGCGGTTCTCGAGGGCCGGGCTCGGGCGGGCTTCGCCGCGGTAGCGGCTGGCGGTCTCGCCGGCAGCCCGGACCGGGCGCTCGCTCGGCTCGCGGCCGATGCGGTTCGAGAGGCTCGCGAGATCCACGAACTCGTCGGCCTGCCGCCGCAGCTCGTCTGAGATCATCGCCGGCTGGGTCTGGATGGTGGAGATCACCGTCACCTTGACGCCGCGCCGCTGCATCGCCTCGACCAGCGAGCGGAAATCGCCGTCGCCGGAGAACAGCACCATGTGGTCGATATGCGGGCTGAGCTCGAGGGCGTCGATCGCCAGCTCGATATCCATGTTGCCCTTGTACTTGCGCCGGCCCATCGAGTCCGTGAACTCCTTCACGGGCTTGGTCACGACGCGGTAGCCGTTGTAATCCAGCCAATCGATCAGCGGCCGGATCGAGGAATATTCCTGATCCTCGATCATTGCGGTGTAGTAGAACGCGCGCAGCAGGTTGTCGCGAGCCTGAAATTCCTTGAGCAGCTTCTTGTAGTCAATATCGAAGCCGAGGGCTTTGGTGGTCGCGTAGAGGTTGGCGCCGTCGATGAAGAGGGCGCTGCGCTGCGGTGCTGCCATGGATGAGTCGAATCCTGAAAGAATATGGGTTGCCGGAAATCGTGTGCTGAAACGGCTGCTCGAAATCCGGGCGGAAAACCCAGGCCGTATCGTCGTGAACGAATGACGAGATAGAAAGAAATCCGGGACGGAAAAGCGTGGTCCCCTTCCGGGGTGACCGTCGCCCGGGCGTTTCAACCATTCGGGCGAAACACATCCCTGTCAAGTCAACCGGAAGGAATGCGGCTCCCGATAGCGCGGTTTCCCTGGGACGTCGAGAAAAAAGTCGTATCGCGACGTATCGCGCCGCGTCCTTGGGATGAAAGACCTGAGTTGATCCGATAAACCTTAGGTCTATTGCGTGTTCGAGCGACCGGTCATCTTGCGCGCGCCCGATCGCCTCGCTGCCGGGCCCTAAAGATCAGGCGGGCTGGCGCCGTCCCGGGATCCGATCCGGCGGCCGGGCACCCTAGCCGTTCACGCGCTCGACGCTGTTGACCGGGCGCTTGCCGCGCAGCTCCGCAATGATCGCGGTCAGGTGCTGGAGATCCCAGACCGACAGGTCGATGGTGATGTCGGTGAAGTCCTGGGTGCGGCGCTTCATCGAGATGTTGTCGATATTGCCGTCGTGGTCGGCGATCACCTGGGCGATCTGGGCGAACACGCCGGGCTCGTTGATCGACTTCAGCGCCAGCCGGGCCGGGAACCGCTCGCTGCCCGAGGCCTCGGTGTCCCAGCGGACGTCGAGCCAGCGCTCGGGCTCGTTGTCGAAGGCCGCGAGCGCCGCCGACTGGATCGGGTAGACGGTGACACCGACGCCCGGGGTCAGGATGCCGACGATCCGATCGCCCGGGACGGCGCCGCCGTTCGGCGCGAAGGTCACCGGCAGGTCGCCTGTGAGGCCGCGGATCGGGATCGCGTCGCTGCGGTCCTCGGCCTTGCCCTCGGCGCCCGGGAAGGTCAGCCGCATGGTCTGGTCGGCCGAGCGCACGAGGCGGCCGGCGCCGTTCAGCGCGCCCTGCGGCGTGGACGGCCGGCGCTCGTCGCGATGGTCGGGATAGACCGCCCGCACCACGTCGCCGGAGAACATCTCGCCGCGCCCGACCGCCGCGAACACGTCCTCGGTGGTGGCCCGGGCGAGCCGCGGCAGGGCGCCCCGCAGCTTGTCCTCGGAGAAGGTTTTGGCGGCGCGCTCGAAGGCCCGGTCCAGGATCTGGCGGCCGAGCCCGGCATATTGCCGCCGCACCGCCGCCCGGGTCGCCCGCCGGATCGCCGCCCGGGCCTTGCCGGTCACCACCAGGGATTCCCAGGCGGCCGGCGGCGAGGCGCCGTCCGAGCGGCTGATCTCGACCTCGTCGCCGTTGGCGAGCTCGTGCAGCAGCGGCGCCATCCGGCCGTTGATCTTGGCGCCCACCGCCGAGTTGCCGACATCGGTGTGCACCGCGTAGGCGAAGTCGATCGGCGTCGCCCCCCGCGGCAGGGCGATCAGCCGGCCCTTCGGGGTGAAGCAGAACACCTGGTCCTGGAACAGCTCCAGCTTGGTGTGCTCCAGGAACTCCTCCGGGCTGTCGCCCTCGGCCAGGAGCTCGATGGTCCGGCGCAGCCATTGATAGGCGCCGCTCTCGGCCGCGAGCTTGGGATGCACGCTGCCCTCGCGGGCCGCCTCCTTGGCCGAATCGATCCCGAGCTCCTTGTAATGGGCGTGGGCAGCGATGCCGTACTCGGCGATGTCGTCCATCGCCCGGGTGCGGATCTGCAACTCGACGCGCTGGCTCTTTGGCCCGATCACCGTGGTGTGGATCGAGCGGTAATCGTTCTGCTTCGGGGTCGAGATGTAGTCCTTGTACCGGCCCGGCACCATCGGCCAGCTGGTATGGACGATCCCCAGCGCGGCGTAGCAATCCTGGACCGTATCCACGATCACCCGGAAGCCGAAGATGTCGGACAGCTGCTCGAAGGCGACCGACTTCCGCTCCATCTTCGACCAGATCGAGAATGGCCGCTTCTGCCGGCCGCTGACCTCGGCGGTGATGCCCTGGGCGGAGAGTTTTTCGGTCAACACCTGCGCGATGGTCTCGACCACCCGCTCGGACTTGGCGGTGAGGCGGGCGAGCCGCTGGGTGATGGTGGCGTAGACCTCCGGCTCGATGTTGCGGAAGGCCAGGTCCTCCAGCTCCTCGCGCAGCTCCTGCATGCCCATCCGGCCGGCGAGCGGCGCGTAGATGTCCAGGGTCTCCTGGGCGATGCGGTGGCGCTTGTCCTCCCGCATGTGCTGGAGCGTGCGCATGTTGTGCAGGCGGTCGGCCAGCTTGACCAGCAGCACGCGCACATCCGCAGCGACAGCAAGCAGCAGCTTGCGGAAATTCTCGCCCTGGGCGGCCTGCTTGGAGACGAGGTCGAGCCGCTTCAGCTTGGTCAGGCCGTCGACCAGCGCGCCGATCTCCGGCCCGAACAGCCGGCGGATCTCCTCCAGCGTCGCCTCGGTATCCTCCACGGTGTCGTGCAGGACCGCGGCCACGATGGTGGCGTCGTCGAGATGCAGGTCGGTGAGGATCGCGGCGACTTCGAGGGGATGGGCGAAGAACGGATCGCCCGAGGCGCGCTTCTGCGTGCCGTGCGCCTGCATGGCGTAGACATAGGCCCGGTTGAGCAAGGCCTCGTCGGCGGCCGGGTTGTACCGCTTGACCCGCTCGACGAGCTCGTACTGGCGCATCATCCGCCGGGCCGTCGTCGGTTCCTGGATGGCGCGCGGGGTCGGGGTCACGTCCGACTCTCCCGCAACGGGCGTGCCCGCGCCAGCCCCCGGCGGCGGAAAAGCGCCGGTTGCGACCGTATCGCCGTCCGAACGAGAGAACCCGGCGTCTCCGCCGGGTCCGGTCTCGTTCAAGTCGTGATCATCCAGACCCACGTCGTGCGGCTCGCTCGGTGGCTTACTCGCCCTCGTCGTCGGTCTCGACCGGCGGAGCGAGGTTCTCGAGGCCGCGCAGCAGGTCCTCCTCGCTCATGCGGTCGAACTGGACCGCCGAATCATCGCTGGAGGATTGCGGGGCCACGGCGGCGGCGGCCGGCGAGCTCGACAGCAGGGGCACGGTCTCGGCCTCCGGCTCGTCCACCTCGACGTATTTCTGCATCGAGTGGATCAGCTGCTCCTTGAGGTCGTCGGCCGTGATCGTCTCGTCGCCGATCTCGCGCAGGGCCACGACCGGGTTCTTGTCGCGGTCGCGGTCGATGGTGAGCGGGGCGCCCGCGGCCAGCAGGCGCGCCCGGTGGCTCGCCAGCAGCACCAGCTCGAACCGGTTCTCGACCTTCTCGATGCAGTCTTCGACGGTGACGCGCGCCATGCGGGGCGGCTCCTCAGCTTAAGCGACGGGTGATGTCGGGTGTGGCACCACTCTACACGGAATGCCGTTGTGCAACAAGCACAGCGGGTTGCGCCCGGCGCGCGTCTGGCGGGCGGTGACCGGGGCGGCGGGCCTCGCGGATTGTGCGACGCATTGTTGACACTCGCGCCCTCGGGTGCGAGTGCGCGCCGCGCAATCCAGAATTCCGGCCGACAGGGGCCGCGTGTCGCACGGCGACCGCGACGAGACGAGAGCGACAGGACCGACCATGCGCGCACTCATCTTTCCCGGCCAGGGCAGCCAGGCGGTCGGCATGGCCAAGGGGCTGGCGGAGGAATTCCCCCAGGCGAAGGCCGTGCTCGACGAGGTCGACGACGCCCTGTCCCAGCCGCTGTCGCGGCTGATGGCCGAGGGGCCGGTGGAGGAGCTGACCCTCACGGCCAACGCCCAGCCGGCGCTGATGGCGGCGAGCCTCGCGGCCCTGCGGGTGCTCGAGGCCGAGCGCGGCCTGGACCTCGCCCGGGACGTGTCCTGCGTGGCCGGGCATTCGCTCGGCGAATACGCGGCGCTCGCGGCCGCCGGCAGCCTGTCGATCGCGGACGCGGCCCGGCTGCTGCGCCTGCGCGGCGAGGCCATGCAGGCGGCGGTGGCCCCGGGCGTCGGCGCGATGGCGGCCCTGATCGGCACCGATGTCGAGGCCGCGCGCGGCATCGCCGAGGCGGCCTCGCTCGAATCCGGCGGCGCGGTCTGCGATGTCGCCAACGACAATGGTGGCGGCCAGGTGGTGCTGTCGGGGGACCGGGCGGCGGTGGAGCGCGCGGTCGGCATCGCCACGGAGCGCGGGGTCAAGCGCGCCGTGATGCTCAACGTCTCCGCCCCGTTCCATTGCCGGCTGATGGCGCCTGCCGCCGACGCGATGGCGGCGGCCCTGGCCAAGGTCGACCTGAAGGCGCCCCGGGTGACGCTCTACGCCAACGTCACGGCCGCCCCGGTGGCCGAGCCCGAGGCGATCCGGGCGGCCCTGGTCGAGCAGGTCACCGGCACCGTGCGCTGGCGCGAGAGCGTCGCCGCCATGGCGGGCGCGGGGGTGGACCAGTTCTACGAGCTCGGCGCCGGCAAGGTGCTCACCGGCCTGGTCAAGCGCATCGCGCCCCAGGCGCGGGCCACGGCGATCGGTACGCCCGCGGACGTGGCGGCCTTCGCGCTCTAACGTATAAGGGATACCCGCATGTTCGATCTCACCGGCCGGAAAGCCCTCGTGACTGGCGCCACCGGCGGCCTCGGCCAGGCGATCGCCCGGGCTTTGCACGCCCAGGGCGCCACGGTGGCGCTCTCGGGCACGAAGCCGGCGGCGCTCGAGGCCTTCGCGGCGGAACTCGGCGAGCGGGCGAGCCCGGTTGCGGCCGACCTCTCCGACAAGGATTCGGTCGAGGGCCTGGTCCCGGCCGCCGAGGCGGCGATCGGCCCCCTCGACATCCTGGTCAACAATGCCGGCATCACCCGGGACAACCTGTTCATGCGGATGAAGGACGACGAGTGGGAGCAGGTGCTCGCCGTCAACCTCACCGCGGCCTTCCGGCTCTCGCGGGCGGCCGTGAAGGGCATGATGCGCCGCCGCTCCGGGCGGATCGTCAATATCGGCTCGGTGGTGGGCTCGACCGGCAATCCCGGCCAGGGCAACTACGCCGCCGCCAAGGCGGGGCTGGTCGGCATGACCAAGGCGCTCGCCGCCGAGGTCGCCTCGCGCGGGATCACGGTCAACTGCATCGCGCCAGGCTTCATCAGCTCGCCCATGACCGACGCGCTCAACGAGAAGCAGCGCGAGGGCATCCTGGCCCGGGTGCCGGCCGGGCGGCTCGGCGAGGGCGCGGAGGTCGCCGCCGCCTGCATCTACCTGTCGTCGGCGGAGGCCGCCTACGTCACCGGCCACACCCTGCACGTGAACGGCGGCATGGCGATGTTCTAGGCCCCGACACCCCCGTCCGACACGCGCGTGCCACACCCGTGAAGGGAATCTGAACGGCTCTCGCCAGGGCGGGAACCCTGTGCTACCACGCCCCGCAGCCGTACAGGGGGTTGACGGTTCAGCGGGTTTTCAGTCCAAGGCCCCCCGGCGGGGCCGTCCCGGTTCACCTCGAAACACGCGCGATCGACACCGGCCCGCCAACAAGCCCGAAGGGGCGCGGCGCGGCCACGGCACCACCCCGAGACGACTGACAGACCAAAAGGACGAGGACGGAAGACCGATGAGCGATATCGCTGAGCGCGTGAAGAAGATCGTCGTCGAGCACCTGGGCGTCGAGCCCGAGAAGGTGGTCGAGAGCGCCAACTTCATCGACGACCTCGGTGCCGACAGCCTCGACACGGTCGAGCTGGTCATGGCCTTCGAGGAGGAATTCAACGTCGAGATCCCGGACGACGCCGCCGAGACCATCCAGACGGTCGGCGACGCGGTGAAGTTCCTGGAGAAGAACTCGGCCGCCTGAGGCGCCGGATTCGGTTTCACGCGGCGCGGGTGAGGCGAAGCAGCCCCCGCGCCGTTCTGCGTTTCGCGGTCGGGCGGGCACGGATCCGGCCGCAATCGGTTGTTCAAGATGCGCTCCGGTGGCAAGCCGGCGTCGATGGCGGCGGGGCGCGCTTCCCAAGACGGTCTTGAGACGGGACAGGTAGCATGCGGCGGGTGGTGGTCACGGGTCTGGGGATGGTCACGCCGCTCGGCAGCGGGGTGCAGCACACCTGGAGCCGGCTGATCGCGGGCGACAGCGGCGCCGGCCCGATCCGGGGCTTTGAATCCGCCGACCTGCCCTGCCGGGTCGCCGCCCAGGTCCCGTTCGGCGACGGCACCGGCGGCACCTTCAACCCCGACGCGGTGATGGAGCCCAAGGAGCAGCGCAAGGTCGATCCGTTCATCGTCTACGCGATGGCGGCGGCCGACGAGGCCCTGAAGGACGCGAACTGGCTGCCTAAGAGCCACGAGGACCAGTGCGCCACCGGCGTGCTGATCGGCTCCGGCATCGGCGGCATCGGCGGCATCTACGACGCCTCGGTCACCCTTCACGAGAAGGGCCCGCGCCGGATCTCGCCGTTCTTCATCCCGGGCCGGATCATCAACCTCGCCTCCGGCCAGGTCTCGATCGCCTACGGGCTCAAGGGCCCGAACAACGCCGTGGTCACGGCCTGCTCCACCGGCGCCCACGCCATCGGCGATGCGAGCCGCCTCGTGGCGCTGGGCGATGCCGACGTGATGGTGGCGGGCGGGGCCGAATCGCCGGTCAACCGCCTCTCGATCGCCGGCTTCTCCGCCTGCCGGGCGCTGACCACCGGCTTCAACGACACCCCGGAAAAGGCCTCCCGCCCCTACGACCGCGACCGCGACGGCTTCCTCATGGGCGAGGGTGCCGGCATCGTCGTGCTCGAGGAATACGAGCACGCCAAGGCCCGCGGCGCCAAGATCTACGCCGAGGTGGTCGGCTACGGCCTCTCGGGCGACGCCTACCACATCACCTCCCCGTCCCCGGACGGCGACGGCGCCTTCCGCTGCATGAGCGCCGCGGTGAAGCGCGCCGGCATCTCCCCGGCCGAGATCGGCTACATCAACGCCCACGGCACCTCGACGCCCATGGGCGACGAGCTGGAGCTGAAGGCCGTGGAGCGCCTGCTGGGCGACGCCGCCGCCAACGCGACCATGTCGTCGACCAAGAGCTCGATCGGCCACCTGCTCGGCGCCGCCGGCTCGGTCGAGGCGATCTTTTCGATCCTCGTCCTGCGCGACGGCGTGATCCCGCCGACCCTCAACCTCGACAACCCCTCCGTCCAGACCAAGATCGACCTCGTGCCGTTCGAGGCGAAGCGCAAGCAAGTGGACGTGGTGCTGTCGAATTCGTTCGGGTTTGGCGGGACGAATGCCAGCTTGGTGATGCGGCGGGTCGCCTGACAGGCGAAGACTTTTTCCATCTTTCGCAAGCCACGGTCTGATGTGCTGATCGTGGAAGACTGTTAGGCGGCGCGCGTCCAACGCTCCACCTAATGAGGGCGCGGGTGGGAAACATCGGTGTAAAGAGGCTTTCAGGAGCCTAATAGCCTTCAGCCTGATCTTCGGAAACGGGGCGGTTGCGCAATCCCGGCGCGCGCCTATCATGCCGCCATGACGCTGGAATTCGCCTACCAGTTTCGGCAGGACGCAGCGCGGTCGGATCTGCGGGATCTCGACCGGGTCGCGTTGATGACGGCTGCGACCAGCGATGACGGCGATGTGCTGGCGCCCGGCACGGAAGGGACGATCGTCAGCGTCTATCGCGGCGGTGAGGCCTACGTGGTCGAGTTTCCGACACCTGTCGGCGCGCTGGCGACGGTTCGGCCCGGGGACATCAGACTGGTCGAGCGCGCGCCGGTGTGACCGACGACGTCGAAGCGATCGTCTGGACCGTCGCGTGGCCCAAGATCGTCAGCTACCTGCTCAATCCGGCGCACACGGATGGCGCATCGAAAGCCAAGTATCTGCTGGCCTTCGGGTATGCGGCGGCGGAGCCGGAACGGCTCGCCGGTGATCTGGTGAAACACGCGGTCGATCATTGGCCGGGGCGTGCCGTGGTGCTTCCGCTCGGTCTACCGCGTCGCGTGTTCGAAGGACCCGTGGAAGCGCCGGATCGACGCGTCATGTCGCTTCGCAGCGTTTGGGAAGTCACGAACAACACCCATTTGCGGTTCCTGACCGCTTACCCTTGGAAATCCTGATGGGCGATGCGTCTCTTGCAGGACAATGACTGCCGAGCACGCAGCAAAGACGTTGAACAATGCTCCTGCCCTACCCCTCATCCTGAGGTGCCGAAGCGTAGCGGAGGCTCCGAAGGAGCCCTCCAGGGATCTACTGTGACCTCTGGAGGGCTCCTTCGAGGCTGCTGCGCAGCACCTCGGGATGAGGGAGAGTCGACGAAGTCTACTGGTAAGACTTGCTATTCGATCAAGATACCAGATCGAAGAGCTTGCAGCCTTTGAGTTACGGTGCTTGGACGCCGCGGTTCACCACCCCCGCCGCTCCTCAGCCCCCGGCAACCGTCCCTGAGGCGTGAGCGCGTGCACCACCTCCGGCAGGGCCTGGGCCAGTTGCGAGAGCAGCGCCTCGCGGTCCATGCCGGTCTGGCTCTGGAGGGTGTCGAGCGTGTCGGGGCCCAGCGCCTGGGCGAGCTGGGCCGGGGCCACGGGGCGGTTGCTGCCAGGGCCGATCCAGGATTCGATCACGTCGCCGAGGCCCCCCTGGCGGAACCGGTCGACCAGGCCGTCGAGGCCGCCGAGATCGCCCGCCCCCGGATCGTTCTGGCGCTCGGGGGCGGCGCGGCTCTGGGCCGGGCCGGGCTCGCCCGGGCCGTCGAGCATGCCGGACAGGTCCGAGAAATCGCCGGGCGGCAGGGTCGGGTCGGACGGGCCGGCCTCGCGGCGCTGGCCGGACTGGTCCCAGCCGCCGATATCGCCCGGATCGCCGCGCCCGCCGGCATCGGCCGGGTGGTGCCCCGGATCGCGCCCGTAGGGGCCGGCGCCGCCGGACCGGTCGGCCTCGGGGCCGGGCTCACGCCCGCGTCCCTGCCCGAAGATGTCGCCGAAGCCGCCGCTCGCGCCCTTGGCCAGCAGAAGCATCAGCAGGGCCTTCACCAGGGGCGACATCCCCCCGGATCCCTGCTTCTGGCCGCCGAACACCTGACCGAGCACGCCGCCGATCGCCGATTCGAGCAAACCCATGCGCATCCCTCCGGGGCGGACGCCGCCCGGCGTGACAACGGCGGGTGGGGGATGGGGGTTGCAGCGGGTGATGTGCCGTCGTGGGGCGCGCTGCTTCATCCCTTGGCGGATGCGGCGCGGATCCCCCCTCCCGTGCGGGAGAGAGACAGGGTCTTCCGGAAACGTCGCCTCCCTCACCCCAACGCCCTCCCGCACCGGGGAGGAGAGCACGTCGGGGTGGCATGACGGGCGGTCGCATGTCCGGCCCGCCCTCCCCCGCCGAGCCTCAGCGTTCCAGCGAGGCCTGGGCGGTGCTGGCGGTGGTCGGCTCGACCAGCGGGACCGTCGCGGCGGACAGCGCCAGGGCGGCCAGGAACAGGCCGGTGGCGGCGGCGCCGGCCCGGGGGCGCGGCAGGCGGAGGGCGTAGCGGCGGGCGGAGCGCGTCAGGTTCGGCATCGGATCGCCTCTTCTGGTTGTAGGCCGCGGGGGCCATTCTCGCAGAAGCAACGTCGCCGGGGGGAGGATCGGTTCCCGTCTGGATGCGGGCCGCAGCCCTAGGGACGGGCGACCCGATGGCGCGCCAGGGCGCCGAGCGCGCAGCCCAGGAGATAGGCCGGCAGGAGCAGGCCGGCGCCCTCCAGCCAGAGGCCGAGCAGGCCCGGCACGATCCCCGCCAGGGCCACGGCCGCCAGCAGGGCCGCGAGCCCGCACAGGGCCAGCGGCACGGCCGGCCGGGCCGGCCAGCCGGCGAGCCCTCCGACCACCAGGCCGAGCGCCCCCGCCCCGGCGAGCCCCGGCCAGAATCCGGTGAGCAGCAGCATCACGACCGTCCGGCCTCCCTGGCGGCGCTTCGGCGGTGCTGTCCCACCCGCGCCCTCATCCTGAGCGGCGCTGGACGCATCAGGGTCTGTGTCGGTTTCATACGGGTTCCGTTTCGGGTTCCGTTTGCTTGGCCCGGCCTGTCACCCCGCGCCGTGATCGCGCGCGCAGCGCAGCGACCCGGGGATCCGCCGCGTTCCGCGATCGTGCGCTGCCCTGAGTTGCTTCGCTGCGCGCGCAATGACGGGAGGGCGGCGACCATAGACCCAAAACGGCGCGGGCGCGCGGCCCGGGCCTCACGGCAGCAGCGCGAAGGCGATGGGGCCGGCCGGCGCGTCCGGCCCGGCGCTGACCTGGTCCGGCCGCATGCCGGCCTGGAGCAGATACTCGATGACCGCCTGCGCGCGCAGGCGCGGCAGGTCGAGGGGCGATTCGTCGGCGGCCTCCTTCGGCTTTTTTTCGGCTTTTTGGGTGGGGGGCGTCTTGGTGCCGGCGGGTTTCGCGGCCGCGGGCTTGGCGGGCTCGGCCTTCTTCGCCGCGGCGTGGGGCTCGGGCGCCGGAGGCAGCTTCGCGGCGGGCTTGGCGGACGATTCCTGGGGATCGGGCTTGGGGTTGGGCTTCGGGGCCGAGCCGGTGGCGGCGGGCGCCTCGTGCGGGGCGGCCATCGCGGTCGGCGGGGTCTCGGTGGGTGCGGCGCCCTCCCCCGGGGCCGGCTTCGGCTTGGCCGGGTCGGCGGGGGCCGAGACCGCGATGCGCAGGGTCGGGCAGGCCTTGGCCAGGGCCGCCAGGGCATCGAGCACCGGGTAGAAGGCCGGCGCCAGCGTCGCGCTGCCGGCCGGGAAGCGCAGGGACGCCCGGTCCAGCGTCGCGGCGGCCTCGGCCCGGCAGGCGGCCGGGTCGCGGGTCTCGGCGGGCTGGCGCGCGGAAACCGCGGCCTGCCCGGTCCAGCCGGCGGGCAGCACCTCGGCCAGCCTGTCCGGCAGCCGGGCGGCGGCCTCGCGGTAGAGGCTCTCGCCGGTGAGCGTCAGCGCCCGGTCGGACACCGTGACTTCCCCGATGGCGAGGTTCACCACCAGGGGGGCGGCCGCGGCCAGCGCCGTGCCGAGATCCGGCGGGGCGCCGTCGGCCAGCCGGGTGCGGTCCACCACCGGCTCGCGGAACAGGCGCGGCCGTAAGGCAGCGAGCACCCGCTCCCGGGTCGCGTCGTCGGGCAGGTGGCCGGTCAGCGTCACCGCCTCCGGGGTCCGGCGGATCGCCACCCGGTAGGGCGAGAGCGGCCGGGCCGCGAGCGCCACCCGCCCGGCCTTCACCCCGGCGGGCCGGGCCTCGCGCATCAGCGCGGCGGCGTCGGGAATCGCCTGGGCGTCGATGGCGTCGCCGGTGACCGCGATGGTGTCCTCCGCGAAGGTGACGGTGCCCGCCTGGATCAGCTCGGCCAGCTTGAACGCGAAGCCGATCAGGGCCTTCGGGTCGATCGCCGGGTCGAGCCCCCGTGCGGTGAGCAGCCGGTCCTGCACGGTGCCGCCGGGCACGGCCTCCGCGGCGGCGCGCAGGGCCGTCTCCCGGTCCGCCGCGGAGGGCGCGAAGCCGTCGAGCACGATCCCCCGGGCCGATTTCTCCACCGCGAACCGGAACTGCGCCACCGCGGGCGGCACGATCTCGATCCGCCCGATGCTGAACCCCGCGGGCGGGTTCGCCAGGGCGGCCCGCAACGCCTCGTAGGCCGGCACGTCCAGGGCCTCGCCGGACAGGTTGAGCACGGTGTCGCTCACCGCCGCCCGCCCCCCCTTGGCGAGCCCCGACAGCCGGGCCGCCAGGAACGCCGCCGCGCTGGCGAAGTCCGGGGGCGCGCCCCGCGCCGCCCGGGCGGTGTCGTCGAGATAGGTCCCAGGCGCCAGCGCCCCGGTGATCCGCGCCTCCAGGGCCCGCCGTCCGATCTCCACCGGGCGGCTGCCCTCCAGCGCCACCCGGGTGGTCCCGGTGCGGATCGCCGCCCATTGGAACGGCGTGGCCGTCTCAACCAGCCCGACCTCCGAGACGATCCGCCGGGGCCCCTCCAGGGCGGCGAGCTTCGCCAGCACGGTCTCGCGCTCGCCGACATCGGGCGCCTCGCCCTCCGCCGCCAGGTCGCGCCCCCGCGCCTCCAGCCGCAGCCAGGGCTCGCCGGTGGTGGTGGCGGTGCCGGCGGCGACGCGCGCCCCGGCAGCCTCGATGGTCTCGGCGATCTGCGGGGCGGCGTAGAGGGTCGCGCTCGCCCAGATCAGCGCGAGCGCCGGCAGCCCGGCGAGCCAGCCGGCGCTGCGCAAGCCTTGAGCGAACACATCTGGCAAGGGCACAATCGTTG
The DNA here is from genome assembly GCF_900113845.1 of Methylobacterium brachiatum. Classification (NCBI taxonomy): domain Bacteria; kingdom Pseudomonadati; phylum Pseudomonadota; class Alphaproteobacteria; order Hyphomicrobiales; family Methylobacteriaceae; genus Methylobacterium; species Methylobacterium brachiatum. The sequence continues at coordinate 82,508 of NZ_FOQW01000014.1, forward strand.
GTTAAAGCGGATCCGGACCGCGAGACCATACCGTCAATCCGGCAGGATGAAGGCCGATTCTTCGGCGGGACGGGGCCGAATTCTTCGCAGGAACGCCGATCCGGTCGCCGAAAAAGCCGCTGCCTTCGCGGGATCCGCCTCAAAAATGCACGGCGCTTGCATCATCCCCGCAACCACCGCGAGACTACGCCATGGAGTTCGTCGCTTGGCCCGGACCGTCTGCCCGCATGATTGCCCCTCCGCCTGCGGCCTCGACGTGCAGGTGGCGGACGGCCGCGTCGTCTCGGTGAAGGGCGGCGACAACCCCTACACCGCCGGGGTGATCTGCGCGAAGGTCAGCCGCTACGGCGAGCGGGTCCATCATCCGGACCGGATTCTGCAGCCGCTGGAACGGGTTGGCCCCAAGGGCAGCGGCCGGTGGCGCCCGATCGCCTGGGACGCCGCCCTCGACCGCCTGGCCGGCGCCTTCACGGAGGCCGCCGAACGCCACGGTCCGGAGGCGGTCTGGCCGTACAATTCCGGCGGCACGATGGGGCTCGTCCAGCGCGACAGCATCCACCGGTTGACCCACGTGATGGGGTATTCCCGGCGCAAGCGCACCATCTGCACGTCGATCGCCATCGCCGGCTGGTGCGCCGGTGTCGGCCGCGTCGCCGGCCCGGACCCGCGGGAAATGGCGCTCTCCGACCTGATCGTGGTCTGGGGCGGAAACCCGGTGAGCACCCAGGTCAACGCGATGAGCCACATCAGCCGGGCCCGCAAGACGCGGGGCGCCAAGCTGGTGGTGATCGATCCCTATCGCACCGGCACCGCGGCGGCGGCCGACCTCCACCTCGCGCCGCGGCCCGGCACCGACGGCGCCCTGGCCTGCGCGGTGCTCCACGTGCTGTTCCGCGATGGCTACGCGGACCGGACCTATCTCGCGGCCCATGCCGAGGACACGGCGGCCCTGGAGGCCCATCTCGCGACCCGAACCCCGGACTGGGCGGCGGCGATCACCGGCCTCACGGTCGCCGAGATCGAGGCCTTCGCGGCGCTCTACGGCGCGACGCCGCGCAGCTACATCCGCTGCGGCTTCGGCTTCACCCGGACGCGCAACGGCGCGGTCAACCTCCACGCGGTGACCTGCCTGCCGACGGTGACCGGCGCCTGGCAGCACGAGGGCGGCGGCGCCCTCTGGCAGAACGCCGCGATCTTCAACTGGGACAAGACCCTGACCGAGGGTCTCGACGCCAAGGCCCCGGGGGTGCGCGAGCTCGACATGAGCCGGATCGGCGCGATCCTGGCCGACGATCCGGACGCCCTCCAGGGCGGGCCGCCGGTGCGGGCCATGCTGATCCAGTCGGCCAACCCGGCGGCCTCCGCCCCGGACAGCAATCGCGTGCGCGCCGGCCTGATGCGGCCGGACGTGTTCGTGGCCGTGCACGAGCAGTTCATGACCGAGACGGCGGCGCTCGCCGACCTCGTGCTGCCGGCCACGACCTTCCTGGAGCATGACGACATCTACGGGGCCGGCGGCCACAGCCACATCCAGTCCGGGCCGGCGCTGCTGGAGCCGCCGGGGGAATGCCGCTCCAACCACGATGTGATCGCCGCCCTCGCCGGCCGGCTCGGGGCCGCCCATGCGGGCTTCGCCTTGAGCGCCCGGGGCCTCGCCGACGCGACCCTGGCCCGATCCGGCTGGGGCGGCCTCGACAGGCTGGAGCAGGAGCGCTGGATCGACGCGCAGCCGAGCTTCGCCGAGAGCCACTTCCTCACCGGCTTCGGCCATCCGGACGGGCGCTTCCGGTTCAGCCCGGACTGGTCGGCACTGGGGCCGCGCGCCGCCGGCATGCCGGCCCTGCCCGACCATTGGGCGGTGTCCGAGCCCGGCGATGCCGAGCGTCCATTCCGGATGGTGGCGCCGCCGGCCCGCCAGTTCCTCAACACCACCTTCACCAACAGCCCGGAATCGATCCGGCGCGAGGGCCGCCCGACCTGCCTGCTCCATCCGGCGGACGGCGCCCGCCTCGGGATCGCCACCGGCGACGCGGTGGAGATCGGCAACACCCGCGGCCGGGTCCGGCTGCATGCCCGCCTCGCCGAGGGGCAGCCGCCCGGGATCGTCATCGTGGAGAGCCTGTGGCCGTCCGCCGCCTTCTCGGGCGGGCGCGGCATCAACGCGCTGATCGGCGACACCCCGGCCGCCCCCAACGACGGCGCCACCTTCCACGACACCGCGGTGTGGGTCCGGGCGGCCTGAACCGGTCGGAACCCGCCAGAGGCGCCAGGGTTGGCCACGGACACACCGTCTCGTGGAAGCCGTCAGCCATGCGCGCCCTCCTCACCGCCGCCATGCTGCTCCCGTTCGCCACGTCGGCCTGGGCGCAGAACCTGTCCGCCACCGCGACCGCACCCTCGGCGGCCTCGCTGGAGCCGGTCACGGTGATCGCCAATCCGGGGCAGCTCAGCCTCGGCGGCGGATCGACCACAGGCCCGTTCCCGAGGCTCTCGGCGCAGGGCGGCGGCCTGGCGAATGCCGGACAGCTCAGCTTCGGCGGTGGCGGCTCGGGGGGCGGCAGCATCGCGCCGCCGACCAGCGCGAGCACCAGCACGCGTCAGCTCGGCCTCACGGGATCCGGAACGACCGGTGGCGCCGGCATCACCGGTACGACCTCCCGGTCGGGCGGGACCGCGAGCACGATCGGGGCGACCGGGGCGCGCAGCGGCCTCAACACCGCCTCGCGTTCGGCCTCCGGGTCGATCTCGGGCAATGCCGTCTCGTCTTTCGGTCTGGGCGGGATCGGCGGGGGGGCGGCCATCGCCACCGGTCTCAACACCAACGCCAATGCGGCCGCGTCGGTGGCGTCGTCCGGGACGGGCGGCTTCGGCTTCGCCAGCGGCGCCGGGATCGGTGCCAGCGCGACGGGCCTCAACGTCGATCCGGCTGCGTCCGCGACGGCCATCGCCGGCGCGGGCGGAGCTGCTGGCGGCGGCGCCGGCATCGCTGGCAGCGCGAGCGCGGCGACGGGCCGGGATCTCGACGCGGTCGACGCCGCCGGGGTGGCCCGCGGTGGCGGCGGGGCGGTCGGAGGCGCCGGGATCGCGGCCGGTGCCGGGCAGGTCGATACGGCCTGCAACGGGCCCCTGGCAGTGGCCTGTCTCGGCGGGGCGAACATCTTCTGACGGCCCTGCCGAAGCGGGCGGAACCGGGTTGGAGCGGTGCCGTTCCTTGTGTTCCGGCACCTCGGCCGGGGCAGGAGGCGACGATGCAGAGAGCCATGAGACCCGTCATGCTGGGCCGCGTTTCGCTCGCGGCTGTTCTGTTCGTGGGGCTGTCGAGCGCGGCTCTGGCGCGCGATGCGGGCGCACCGGCGCAGGGCGCCAAGGGCCGCGCGGGGAGCCTTCACGGCATCGGGTTCAACGCGCCGAAATTCGGCGCCGATATCCGGACCGGCAAGGACCAGCCCTATACCTGGCCGGTGAGCGACCGCTATCACCCGGTATCGAAGCCGTTCTACGGCCGGGCCTACTAGAGCGCTTGCCGCCGAAGTCGGTACTGGTCCGACGGAAGCGGGCACGTCACTCTGAGAGCCCACACGGTCGGCGCGGGACGGCGCGCCGGCTGCCATCGAGCGGAGAGCCGCGGAGAGAGCGTCATGCCGGTGCGGTGTCGGCCGATCGTCTTAGCCCTGGTCTGCATGCCCCTGCAGGTTCAGGCGGGCGAATTCGCTCAAGTCCCGCCGGCTCAGGGGATGGTGATGCCCCTCCCCGATCCCGGCATGGCGAACAGCGCGCCCAGTCCGGCTCAGGAGCCCGAAGCGGCCCCGCCCGCTGCGCCGCCTCCGGTCGTCGATCCGGCCGGCGGTCGGCGTCGGTATCAGGCGCTCGGCAGTGGCTTCCCGTCGACCGATGGCCGGCTGCCGAACCAGCGGACCGGTCCCCGCCGGGAGCATGTGGTGCACGACATCTGCATCGGGTGCTGAGCGGGCCGCCCCGAAGCGGCGGGCAGGCCGGACCTTCCGATCACTGCAGCGCGTGGGACTCGGTGTTCGCCCGGATCCAGCGCGGCGACAGCACGTCACCCGCCTCGGTGATGATCCAGGGCTGCGCGTCGTCGGCGGCGATCGCCTCGGCTGCGGCGGCGAGCGCCTCCCGCAGCGTCGCGAACGGACGTCCCTGGGCGGATCGACCGAGCGAGCGGCTCGGCCACACGGTCAACTCGGCACGCTTGTCGAGGTCGGCGGGCGTCATGGTCGCGCTCCGGGCATTTGAAGATTGGATTCCGTCTAACCCACCTATGTGACGTGGGGCTGGCGATCGTGTTGCTGATTCGTGTCAGCGGGCTCGCGCGGTCGATCCGGGGGCGTCGGCCGCTTCGGCGAGGCGCCAGCCGCCCTTGCGATCGCATAGAGGCGGCTACGGACCTTCGGCGCAGTCGTCAGGCCGGTTTTACCGCCGGGGTGGAAAATTAAATCTCGATGCAGCGCAATTTATATTTGAGAGTTCATCGGATGAAATTTAGTTCATTTGCTGGGAACGCATAGCGCAAATCGTGGCGGGACTGTTTTTTCCCTGCGCAGCACGCGCGAGAACTGCAAAACTTTGCCGACGTAGCGGTATGTTGCAATGCGCAATCAGCATGCCGCAGCGCACAAATCCATGGTCTCATGCGCTCAGCGATTGCATCCCGCGATCGAACCGGAGTCGCACCATGCGCACGATCCTCATCCTCGCGTCGGCGGCGCTCACCTCCGCCGCCATCTTCACCGGCCCCGCCGCCGCCGACGACAGCCTGCACCTGACGCCGCCGCTGTACCGGGAGCAGGCCCGCGCGACCACGCAGGCCCGCGCCGTCGGCGACCTGACGACCACGCCCCAGCCGGTCTCGGCCGCCCGTCCCGGCAGCCGCCCGGTTGCGGCCCTTCCGCGCTCGATCGTCCAGGCATCCGCCGACACGACCCGCTGAAGCCCGATAGCGGCGCTACGGTCGGCCCCCTCTCTCGGGGCCGTTTCAGACGATGTGCAATTCCTGGGCGGCGACGCTCGGGGAGACGCCGCGCTGGATCAGGCGGCGGGTCCGGGCCTGGTGCCCGAGTTCGCTGCTCACCGCAGCGCCCGTCGCGCGATAGCCTTCAAGGTACAGGTCCAGCCAGGCGTATTGCACCGCGACTGCGAGAAGGGCGGCATTCTCCGCCTGGCGGATGCTCAGCCGGATGGTCTCGTCCATTAGACGGCCCACCTCGCCGTACATCATCGGCAACTCCACATCCCGGCTGGGCCGGCGGCACCAGGACACGTCGCCGGCCCAGGACCGGAGGCACCGGCTCCGAAGAACCCGCGCCTCAGGTCCGTGCGCTCAGTGCGACGCCTGATCGGCGGCGTGCTGCGTCTCCTGACCCATCTGCTGGGCCGCGTCCTGGCCCTGTTTTACCGCCTTGCGGGTCTCCTCGACACCCTGCTGCATCGCGGCCTTGGCGCGCTCGGCACCCTGCTGGAACGCGCCCTGGGTGAGGCCGCCGAGATCCTTGGCCTGCGCCTGCATGGCGGCGAAGCGCTCGCGCACGTATTCGGCCTGAAGCTGCATCGCCTCCGGGAAGGACTTGGCCGCGGCGAGCTTCTGCGCCAAGTCGAACGCCGCGCGGACGTTCTGCTCCGCATAGTCCAGGCTGCGCGCGTAGATGTCCTGCGCATTGGTCCGGGCCACGTCCGTCGAGCCCTGGAGGGTATCGGTCGCGCGGCGGGCGGAGCCGATGAAGGTTCCGAACGCCTTGCGGGCCTGCTCGACGCTGGTTTCGGCCAGATCGCGCATCTGCGGCGGGACCTCGAAGCTGGGAATATTCGCCATGACTGGTCTCCTTCGGCCGCACGTCTGGCCGCGGCCATCGCCGTTGTGCACTGCACAAGCGAGAAGGTCCAGGGATCGACGGGTGACGGGAACCCGTCTCTGTCAGATCTCGGTCTCGCGCCGGATGATCGCATCCTCATCGCTGCCCTTTTGCGACAGGCCGACCTCCGGCTCGTCCTCTCCGGTCGGCAGTGGCTTGGTGGAGGGTCTCGACGCGATGTCCGCCAGCCCGGCCTCCGAAACCCGATCGATCGGAGCAAGGGGCGGTTCCGGAACAGTCCTGGGCTCGCGCGACTCTGTCATTCGAGGCCTCCCTGTCCCAGAGCAACGCGGCGCCAGCCCTGCGGGTCCAGGGGGCTCAGTATCGGTAGAGCGCGATCGCCTGCGCCGCGCTATATGCGGGCGTGAAAGCTAAGGAGAGCGTCGTGTTCACCGTTAAGGGGATCGATCCGTCCGGCCGCGTCATGACCTTCGCGTGCGGGACCGACGAGCAGGCCATGGAGAAGACCTGGGAGCTCGCCCGCCGCGGGTTCCGGGAGATCATGGTGGCCGATCCCAAGGGCAAGGAGATGTCCGCGGCCGCGTTCGAGCGGTCGCTGGACATCGATTGGGGCGAGTGAGCCGCAGCCGGGTTCGTCGCAGTCGACTGATGATTCGGCGCCCTCGCCCGCGCCGAATCGGTATTCGCGCCCGCAGCGTGCGCTTTAGCGGTTGCCGAGCGCCGGACCGCCCGCGGTGCCGCCGGTGCCGGGCGGCCCGCTCGTCGGGGTGCCGCCGATATTGACCCCCGGCGTCGTCCCCGGGACGGAGGAGTTGCTGGGGTTGGCCGTCGTGCCCGTGGTGATCTGGGCGTTCGGGCCGTTGCCCACGGTGCCGGCTCCGACGCCGCCCGTGGTGGGCGGTGCGGTCACGCCGGTATTGCCGGCGCCGCCGGTGGTCACCTGCGCGGTGGCCGAGCCGGCCAGCAGGAGGGTCAGGGCGCCCGAGAGCACCAGCGTCATGCGTGTCATGGATCCGTCCGTTGTCGGGAGTCGGACGCCAACGGATGCGAGCCGGCGAAGTTCACGGCGGCACGGCCGCGAACGAGCTCAGTGCAGTGCGTAGCAATTCGTGATGACGCGCGGGTTGCGCGTCACGTCGTACAGGATCGAGCACTGGACGAGGTATTTGGTGTCCTTCTTCCGAAACAGGATCAGGGAGGACCGATTGTCGAACGTGCCGGTATAGCCGGCGATCTCCCAGCCATCGGCGCTCAGCCGTTCGATGGTGAGCGGCTCGGCGGCGGAGGCCGCCAGGACCGCGCCCAGGGGGAGCGCGAAACCAAGGCTCCAGCGCACGGCCTTCACGGACCCGGCACCGCGGCGATGTCCGGTGCGGGGTCGGGCTGCGGCGACCCGGAATCGTCCTCGGGCGGGGACGGGAGTCGCGGCGGCGGCATCTCGCCGGTGTTCGGCGGCGTCGGCAGGCCCTGGGGCAGATCGGGCACGGGCGCGTCGTCGGCGCTGGGCGATCGTTGATCCGGCATGGATGTCCCTCGCAGCGGCGCCGCAACCGGGATGGAGCGGGCCCGGCACGGGAAGAACACGCGGTGCGGTCGAAGGTGCCCCATCGGCCGCCGCAACCGTTCGACGGCTACGCGGTTCTGTCCCCACGTGGCCGATCCCGGCTACGCCAGCATGAGAGCCCCCGTGACCCGCTGCCTCGTTCCGTTCCTGACCGCCACCCTGATCGTGGGTGTCCTCTCGCCAGCCGCTGCGGTCACCCGGAAGGTGAAGGTGCCGAACCGCTACGACGGCGCCTGGACCATCGTGGCCACCACGTCCGAGGGGCCCTGCGCGGCGCAGACGAGCTACCAGGTCCAGATCAAGGACAGCGACGCCTCGATCCCCGGGGACGAGGTCGATATCGACGGCGGCGTGTCGTCGAGCGGCAGCGTGCAGGCCACGATCACCAGCGGCTCGAACACGGTTCCGATCGCCGGCAGCCTCGACACCCAGGGTGCCGGCAGCGGCACCTGGCGGACGACCGGCGGCGCGATCAGCTGCAGCGGCCGGTGGAGCGCGCGGCGCTCGAGCTGAGTCGCGGCGGGCGCGTCAGGCCGAGGTGATGCCGCGCCGGATCCGCGATCGGGCCGACCGGTCGGCCTCCGGCTCGTTCGTCGCCGCGCCGATCTCCTCCGCCTTGCGCCAGACCGAGCGGCAGACCAGGATCTCGTTGCTCGCATCGAGGCTGAGGACAAACCTGTCCGGCACGATCTCGGCGTCCGGCAGGGCGACCCGAACGCCGCCCAGGGAGCGATCGTAGACGATGCAGGGCAGGCTGCGATGCTCGTCGATCGAGATGCTGCCGGTCTCGTTCAGGACCGTGCGCGGCGCATTCCGTCGATCAAGCATCGCCGTCTCGTGAACCTCGAAGCGCACAGCTTCGGCGTTGCGGGTTCAGATGACGTGTCGGAAACCCATCGGATTGTCCGCAATCCGGGCCTGCAGGCCGGCGCGCTATCCGGTGACCACCTCGACCAAGGTCGCGAGAAAGCCGAGCGCGACGGCGCCGATCCCGCTCATGAACATCACGTCCCAGCCCGCGAAGTCCTTCGACCGGGGGGCGCGGGTGAAGGCGAAGGCCGTGAGCGCAGCACCGCACACGACGAGCGCGACGGCGATGGTGATCGGTGTCGACATGGCGCAATCCTCCGACGCCGGTCTTCTGGCCCTTGGGGCTCTTGTCGGAACGATCACAGCCGGCGTGATCTGCTTTCACTCGTCCGCGCTCGAAACATGACAGACGTTCCCAGTGCGAACAAGGAGATAATCTGTTCTGCACTGCAGAACGGATGTTGAGGCCGGCACCGATATCTCGTCTTCGGCGCAACTCTGTCTCGGGCCCGTCTCGGATATCTCGAACCGTGCGTTGCGACGGCCGGAGAGCATTGGGCGCCTCAATCGACGAACACCCGGACGCCGTCGGTGTTGAGGATGTCCCGCTGGTCCGCGCACCATTGGTCCGCGCCGACCTCAGCGATCGTCCTGGCGACGCGCTGGCCTTCCTCGGCGATGGCGGCCTTCGCCTGACGACGGCCGATGGCGGAATCGAGCGCCCGTCGGACGGTCCGGGACAGGCCTTCGGAGACCGTGTCGTCCACGGCGTAGAGCTTGCGGCAATAGAGGACGATGCCGGCCTGGGCGCCAACGATCCGGACCAGCCCGTCGATCGTCTCGGTCCGCTTCGCGTCCTGCGCGGTCGCAGCTCCCGGAACCAGGATCGAGGCGGCCAGCGCGGCGGCGAGCAGGGCGCGTCTCATGGGCGGGCGGATCCTCTGTGCTGGGGCCGGACCCGCGCCTGCCGGCACCGGTCCGCGACAGAGAGATAGGGCCGACAGCCCCGGATGCCGCCCCGGTCGAGGGCCCGGCGAAGCGACATCGGATCGCGGTTCGGCCGCTGCGCCGCGCGAGGCCCGTCGCGCCCGACCATGGCCACGGCCCGCGGGGGCGATCGCAACAGGCGGTCGCTTACTTGCGGGCCGACATCATGTCGTGGGTGAGCACGGTCAGCTTGCCGATCAGGCTGGTGATGTCGGCGCCCTTACACGACCATTGCGTGCCGATCGCCTCGCCATCCGTGGAAACCGAGACGACGGCCACCGAGCGCAGACGTCCCTCGCGGGCGAGGGCCAGTTGCTCCTGCAGCACCGCGATCACCGATGCGGTGTCCTCGTCGGTCACGGTCGGGGCGATATGCGCCGGAAAGGCCACGACGGAGTTCGGGTTCGTCTGCTCACGCTTCATCATGCTTCGATCCCGCGCCTGTCACTCTCGGGATCCGGCGTGGGCATCTGCTTTGTGCAGAGTGTGGCAGCTTGTCCGTGTCACGCCACGTGCCGGACGTGTGTGGCCGCGCGGCAACGTTCGGGGGCGTCGGCAGGGTCGGGTTATCCACCGCGGCGGTTCATCGGCAGGGACGGCGGCACGCGGTCGACGAATGAGGGGGCCGGATTGCGTGCGCGCCGGTCCAAGCGCGCGGCGGAACGACCTCGGCGGCGCCTGCCGCCGGAGGCGTTCAGGTGGTTCAGGCGGCCTTGCGGCCCTTGCGCTCGCGCTCGGCCATGGCACCGGGCTGACCCAACCCGATCGCCTTGGCGAGGGCGGAGCGCTGCTCGGCATAGCTCGGTGCGACCATCGGATAGTCGGCCGGCAGGCCGTAGCGCTCGCGGTAGCTCTGCGGGCTCAGACCGTTCGCGGTCAGGTGCCGCTTCAAGGTCTTGTAAGTCTTGCCGTCGATGAAGCTGACGATCCCGTCCTGCTGCACCGACTTGCGGATCTGGGCCGGGCTCGGCTTGTCGACCGTCTCGCGCGGCGCCGTACCGGCCGGAGCCGTGCCCGTACCGGAGGCGAGACCGGCGATCGCACCGTGCACGCGGGCGATCAGTGCCGGCAGCTCGGAGGCCGGAACGGGGTTGTTCGACACGTAAGCGGCGACGACGTCGCCGGCCAGCCCGATCAGATCTGGCGTGTGCACAATCGTTTCTTCTGTCACTTCATGGTTCCCAATGTGCCCCTCACGCGCGATTTGCTACCTCTCAGGGCCGAATGCAAGTTACAAAACCCTACAACGGGGTGCATCTCGGTCATGATCGCTGCGCATGCTCAAGCGCCGAGTCGGGAAATTCTGGCACAACCGCCAGGTGAACTGTCCTGATAGGCGGAGGTTTTGATAACCACTGCGCCAGTGTTTCCAGATCGTGGCCGCGGGCTCGCCGGTTCGTGGATCGAACCAGACGCCGGCACGGCGGGTGATTCGGCCCGTGCGCGGGTACGTACACGCGGCGACGATCTAGCGGAGCATCGCATAATTTGGCGACGCATGCGCCGTTCTTCGACATGAAATAGTGTGTTCGTCCGGTTTAAGACAGATATCGCCGACGGTGCGACACATTTGTTCCGTGTTGTTCCAGTCCTCGACCGAGAGCCACGGTGGAGGCCGGGCGGTCGTCGTCGAGCGTGCCGCGGAAAACCGAATCCTGACACGCCGTCGGAGGCTGCGATCGCGATCGGCAGCCCGATCAAGACTTTGATCCGTCAGCGGATCTCGATCCTGCCCGAACTCGGAACATGCGTAACCGGGTAACGGGGCTGTCCCCAAGTTCTCAACTTTCGAGCGAATAGCTTGGGCGGGTCGTGCCCCGCGCGCGGTGACGCGCGGGCGCGGCCATGGCATTGCGCGCGGATGCTGCTGCTCGCTCTCCTTCTCGCCCTTCTGGTCGTCCTGGCCGTCATGATCATTACGCGGCGCTGGACCGGCCGACTGGCCTCGCTCGCCACCTTGATCGCAGGGGCGATCATGGCGCTGTGGCTGGCCCAGGTCGGGCTGTTGCCGGGCTCCACCGGACCGCTGACGCCGGACCGGCCCCGTGTCCCGGGGCTCGACCGGTAACGCGCCGGTAACCGTCCCGGCGCGAGCATGGGCCATGCCCACGCTGTCAGCCCCGCGCCTGCTCACCTTCCTGGTCTCGGCCGTCCTCATCGGCCTGGCCATCGCGAGCCTCTACACCCGCATCCCCATGGTCGGACGGACCGTGGTGGCGCACCGGCAATGGTTCTTCATCGGCGCCTACGCGCTGCTGGCGCTCGGGGTCACGACGCGCAGCCTGTGACCGACGCGGCGCCGTGAAGCCGGCCCGCCTTCGAGATGCCGGCGGCCTTTGATCGCACGGCATCGGTTTCCGAATGCCGGCCACCACCTCTTGCGGTGATGCTCTATCGCAACCGTGCGGCGTGCTTCAGAGGTGGCGGTATGGCGATGAAGACGACATTCGTGGTGCAGCCGTTCGAGCTGCACCGGAAGCGGCTGCGGCCGGCTCGACAGGAGCCCGCCCAGAGCGAGTTCGGCGCCCTCAAGAAGGCCGAGGCCTTGGCCGGACGCATGCCGGGCGCGGCGGCCTTGAAGGTGGTCGCCGACGACGAGACCGGCGAGCTCGAGGGCGTGACGATCCTGGGCCAGTTCGGCGAGGTGCCGGAAGACTTCGCCGAGAGCCTCCAGGGCGGCTGAGGCGATCGGGCGCTCGCGCCCGGGTGCGACACAGGCGACGCCGGCTGGACACTACGTAGAAACAACGTAGCACGAAGCTGGCGAGCGAACGCGCGTCCAGAGCCACAATCCGTGCCCCGATACTTTATCGATCTCCATGACGGCACCAATCTGGTTCGTGATCAGACGGGTGTCGACCTGCCCGATCTCGCCGCCGCGCGTGACCAGGCGGTTCGTATGATGACCCGGATCGCGCAGGGGCTCTCGGATCCGCAGGTGCGGCAGGATTACGTGATCGCCGTCCGGGACGAGCAGGGAACCGTCCGCCTGCGGCTGCGCCTGTCCTACGATGTCGAGCCCGGTTGAAAGCCGGGGCGCCGGATCGCGACGGAAGCAATCCTGCGCGCGTTGGTGCCGTATCGGTTCGCTCACGATCAGGAGGCTGTATGGGACGCTCGAGGATCACGACCGGAGCGGCCCTGGCGGCCCTCGTCCTGCTGGTGTCCGCCGCCGGGCCGGCCGCGGCCCAGACGACGCCGCCACCGCAGGCCGGCTCGGCCGTGGCGACGCCCGACAACGGGATCCTGCTGACGGTCTTCCTGCGGCACGACCAGTCGCGGCCCCTGGCCGAGCTGAACGAGCAGCTCGCCAAGCAGGGCTTCTACAAGGCCTTCCCGCCGCCCGGCATCGAGGTCGTCTCGTGGAACGTCGTCATGGGGATCGGGCAGATCATCACCCTGCGGCTGCCCGCCACCCGGCTGCGCGAGATCAATCGCGTCCTAGAGGACACCGCCTGGGGCGCCTACCGGACCGAGTTCTACCCGACCTACGATTACAAGGCGGTGGGCCTCGCGGAGCACGACAAGGCCCGCTGAGCCGCATCGCCGGCGTTCACACCACCCCTTCGGCAACCCGGACCGAGCCGGAGGCCAGCGCGTCGCTCCACAGGCAGGGATGGCCGAGCCGCTTGGCCCGGTACATCGCCGCGTCGGCCTGCTCGAACAGCGCCTGCGCCTGGCAGGCGTGCTGCGGCGCGCGGGCAATGCCGATCGCGGCCCCGATCAGCACCGGCTGCCCGGCGCCGACATCGTAGGGTTCGGTGAGACGTGCGTGGAGACGCTGCGCCCGATCGAGCACGGTGGAGGCCGGAGCCTCGTCCAGGAGCAGGACGAACTCGTCGCCGCCGAGGCGTGCGGCGGTATCCCGGTCGCCGAGACCCTCCTGGAGCCGCCCGGCCATCTGCCGGAGCAGCGCGTCGCCGGCGGCGTGGCCGTAGAGGTCGTTGACCGGCTTGAACCCGTCGAGGTCGATGCACAGCAGGGCGCAGCCCCGGCCGGTGGGCTCGGCCGTGGCCTGGTCGAGCCGCGCCTCGAACAGGTAGCGGTTGGGCAGGCCGGTCAGGGGGTCGTGATGGGCCCTGTGGCGCAGCAGCGACTCCGCTTTTCGGCGCTCGGTGACGTCCTCGTAGAGGGCGAGCCAGCCCCCGCCCGGTTGCGGCTGAAGCGCCAGGGCGATCTGGCGCCCGTCCGTGAGCGTCTGCAACTCTGTGCCGGGGTCGCGCCGGGCCAGGGCCCGGGACCGCTCCGCCCAGATCTGCGCCGGATCCCGCTCGGCCTTCAGGCCCTTGGCGGCGTTGAGCGCGATGAGCGTCCGGGCGTGCATGCCGGGACGGAGCTGCCCGGCGGGCTGGCCGAAGATACGCCGGTAGCCGTCATTGGCGAAGAGCAGGCGGTCTCCGGCATCGAACAGGCAGAAGCCGTGCGGCAGGCTGTCCAGGGCCCGCATGATCCGGGTGCCGAGCCGCCGGTCCCGGCAGAGCCCGTAGGGACGGGGGATGACGATCGCCTCCCGCTCGCGCCGTGGCAGCCGCGCCGAAACCCTGTTCGCTCGCGCCATGATGGCGAACCCCCTTCAGGCGCCCGGCCGAGCCCAAGCCCCGCTCACGGCCGAACGCCCCGCCGAAGACTGCTCCTGCGCGGTCATAGAATGGGATTCCTTTCGCCAACCTTGACGAGATTGTGTTTCGCTCAAGGAAGCTCGGTCATCGAGGCAGCCTCGTCCATCGCGGCACGAATTCCTGCCGGCCTCGGGAAGTTCGCTCCAAAGAAAACCCCGCGGTTCGGCACCGCGGGGCTGGGGTCGTCTCTATCGGCGCGCCGCCTCCTCTCGGTGCGGCGGCGACCGTCGGCGTCTGTAGCCTTAAGGGGCGTCGTGGACGCCGTGATGCCCGTCGAGGACGGTGTCGCTGGTCGGGACCGTGTCGGCCACGGCTTCCGCCCGGCGGCGATCCGGGGCGGTGGCCTCGTCGACGAAGGCTGCCACCGCCTCCGTGAGCGGCAACGTCCGGGTCTGCTGGCTCCCGAGCCGGCGGATCGAGACCGTGCGCTCCTCGGCCTCGCGGCGGCCCAGCGCCAGCAGCACCGGCACCTTGGCGAGGGAGTGCTCCCGGACCTTGTAGTTGATCTTCTCGTTGCGCAGATCGGCCTCGACCCGCAGGCCGGCCCGTTCCAGGGCACGCACGACATCCCGGGCATAGGCATCGGCCTCGCCGGTGATCGTCGCCACCACCACCTGGACCGGCGACAGCCAGAGCGGGAAATGCCCGGCGAAATGCTCGATCAGGATGCCGGTGAACCGCTCCATCGAGCCGCAGATCGCCCGGTGCACCATCACGGGCGGCTTCCGGGCGCCGTCGGCATCGATGTAGAAGGCGCCGAACCGCTCGGGCAGGTTGAAATCCACCTGCGTGGTCCCGCATTGCCAGTCGCGGCCGATGGCGTCGCGCAGGACGTACTCGAATTTGGGCCCGTAGAACGCGCCCTCCCCCGGATTGACCTCCGTGCGGATCCGGCCGGCCGACTGCGCCTCGATCTGCGTCAGCACCCGGGTCATCACGTCCTCGGCGTGGTCCCAGAGCGCGTCCGAGCCGACGCGCTTCTCCGGCCGCGTCGAGAGCTTCACGACGATCTGGTCGAAGCCGAAATCCGCGTAGGTCGAGAGGATCAGGTCGTTGATCTTCAGGCACTCGTCCGCGAGCTGGTCCTCGGTACAGAAGACGTGGGCGTCGTCCTGGGTGAAGCCGCGCACCCGCATCAGCCCGTGCATGGCGCCGGACGGCTCGTAGCGATGCACCACGCCGAATTCGGCGAGCCGCAGGGGCAGGTCGCGGTAGGACTTCAGGCCGTGCTTGAAGATCTGCACGTGGCCCGGACAGTTCATCGGCTTGAGGGCGAACCAGCGCTTGTCCTCGGCCTCATCGCCCGCCGATTGCGCGGCGAACATGTTCTCCCGGTACCAGCCCCAGTGGCCGGAAGTCTCCCACAGGGCCTTGTCGAGGATCTGCGGGGCGTTGACCTCGGCGTAGTCGCCCCGCAGCCGCCGGCGCATATAGGCGATCAGCTCCTGGAAGATCGTCCAGCCCTTGGCGTGCCAGAAGACGACGCCCGGCCCCTCCTCCTGGAAGTGGAACAGGTCCATCTCCCGGCCGAGCCGGCGGTGGTCCCGGCGCTCGGCCTCCTCGAGCCGGTGCAGGTAGCCGTCGAGATCGGCCTGGTTCGCCCAGGCCGTGCCGTAGATGCGGGTGAGCATCGGGTTGTTCGAATCACCGCGCCAATAGGCGCCCGCGACCTTCATGAGCTTGAAGGCGGTGCCGACCTTCCCGGTGGAGGTCATGTGCGGGCCACGGCACAGGTCGAACCATTCGCCCTGCCGGTAGATCTTGAGATCCTCGCCGGGCGGGATCGCGTCGACCAGCTCGACCTTGAACTTCTCCTGCTTGCCCTCGAACAGCCCGCGCACGTCCTCGCGCGTCCAGACCTCCTTGGTGAAGGGCGCGTCGCGAGAAATGATCTCGCGCATCTTCGCCTCGATCTTCGGGAAGTCCTCCGGCGTGAACGGGGTCTCGCGATAGAAATCGTAGTAGAAGCCGTTCTCGATCACCGGGCCGATCGTCACCTGCGTCTCCGGCCACAGGCTCTGGACGGCCTCGGCCAGCACGTGCGCGCAATCGTGGCGGATCAGTTCCAGGCTGCGCGGGTCGGTCCGATCCAGGAACTCGATGCGGGCATCCTGGGCGATCGGATCGTCGAGGTCGGTGACGGTGCCGTCGAGCGCCATGGCCACGGTACGCTTGGCCAGCGACTTGGCGATGCCCTCGACCACGCTGCGGCCGGTGGTGCCGGCGGCGACCTCCCGCGTGTTGCCATCGGGGAAGGTGAGAATCGGCATGGCTCAGGCTCTCCAGGCTCAGTCCTGCATACGCAGCAGGTAAGCGTCGTCAGGGTCCGTCTTCGGGGAGCGGCCGTGTAGACCGAATTTTTTTCCTTGGCGAGGGAATGGCGCGTAGTGCAGCCTCCCCTGTGGACGCCATCCTCCGGCGTCGTCCGGGGCGGGCCAAGCCGGCCCTCAACCGAGACGGCTCCAAAGCCCCATTCAGCGCCGTGCTCTTACAATCGGCCGCCGCATCGTCCTGGACGGGCCGGCGCGGGACCGTCTTCCCGTGTGATCACGCGAGCGGCATCGGTAAGCGGATCACGGCGGGCACGGACAAATCCGGAACCTTGTCCAGGTTGGGCGTGGGGGATTTGCGCGAACATCCGGATCCCCGCCCGCCGATACCGTGGCTGCGCTGCAAAGCTCGGGACCCCGAAAGCGCCCACGGATCAAAATCTTGGACGCCCTGTGGCTTCGAAGTACGGGCGGGCCTGCTGCACCTCGAACTGACACGGCGTTTTGTCCTGCGGCCGTGACAGCGCGGATCGGCGATGGGACGCGGCAACGCCGGCTTCGGTAACGCCCCTCGGCTTCCCTAGAGGCCGGCCCACCTCACCCCACGCGTTCGAGCCGGCTCGCGAAGAAGCCGTCCAGGCCGCCGCGGGCGCCCGGGACGTCCGGCAGGTGGCACGGCAGGGTGCGCAGGTCGCCGTTGCCGTTGATCATCTCGGCCGCGCCGCCGACCTCCTCCGGCTGGACCGGCACACGCCGGTATCGGGCGTCGCGGGCCAGGAAGGCCGCGATCTGGGCCTCGCCTTCCTCGGGTTCCAGCGAGCAGGTGCAGTAGACGAGCCGTCCGCCCGGGCGGACCAGTCCGGACGCGTGGTCGAGGAGCTTCGCCTGGAGCGTCGCCAGCCGGGCGATGTCGGCCTCGGACTTGGTCCAGGCCACGTCCGGGTGGCGCCGGATCGTGCCGGTGGCCGAGCAGGGCGCGTCGAGCAGCACGGCGTCGTGGTCCTGCGCCTCCAGGGCCAGGGCGTCGGCCACCGCGACGGTGACGTCGAGGCCGAGCCGGGCGACGTTCTCGCGCAGGCGCTCCAGCCGGGGCGCCGAGCGGTCGACGGCCGTGACCTGTGCGCCGGTGGCGGCGAGCTGCATCGTCTTGCCGCCGGGGGCGGCGCAGAGGTCGAGGACGCGGGTGCCGGGCTGCGGGGCGAGCAACCGGGCCGGGATCGCCGCGGCGGCGTCCTGCACCCACCAGGCGCCCTCCTGGAATCCCGGCAGGTCGGGGATTGCCGGGCCGTTCTCCGGCAGCCGCAGGGAGCCGGTCGGCAGCCGCACCGCGCGGAGCGGCTCGACCCAGGCGGCGGCGTCCCCGCGCGGGGTCAGGTCGATCGCCGCGCCCGTGAGATGCGCCCGCGCGATGGCGGCAGCCCGCTCCGGCCCGTAGGCCGCGGCCCAGCGGCGGGCGAGCCAATCGGGCGTGTTGACGGCGAGCGCGTCGGCGGAATCGGCCAGGATCGCGTCGCGCTCCCGGGCGACCCGGCGCAGGACCGCGTTGACCAGTCCGGCGAGATGGGTGGTGCGATTGTCCCCCTTGGCGAGCCGCACGGCGCAATCGACGGCGGCATGATCGGGGACCGCAAGGTCGAGGATCTGAGCGGTGGCGGTGGCGAGCAGCGCCGTGAGCCGCGGCTTCTCGACCGGCAGGCCGCGCTCCAGCCGGGCCGCTAGGGCGGCGCGGATCAGCCCGTAGCGCCGGAAGGTCGCCACCGCGATGGCTCGGGCCAGGGCCGCGTCGGCCGGGCTCAGGGTCTCCGCCCGGATCGCCAACGCCAGCGTCTCCTCCAGGGCCGGGGGGCGCTCCTGGCCGATGATCTCGGCCACCGCCTGCAGGGCGGCCCGGCGCGCGCCGAGGCCCGCCGTGTCGGGCGCGCTCGTGCCCGTCGATGTCTCGCCCCGCGTGTTGCGACCTGTGTCCCGCGATGCCACTTCTACTCCTGACCCGATTGCCTTCAGACTCACGCCCTCACACCCGAGCGACCGCGATGCAAGACCCGAACGGACATGACGTGACCGAAGACGCGGCCACCCCGCGCACGCTCAGCCCCGCGGCGGAGCGCGCGCTGGCCGAGGCGGCCGAGCGCCGCGCCGCGATCGACGCCCGCGCGGCCGAGATCCGCGCGACCCCGGAGCGCCTGGGTCGCGGCGGCCTGGAGCCGGTCCGCTACCAGGATTGGGAAGTGAAGGGCCTCGCGGTCGATTTCTGAGGCCGCCGGCCGCCCTACTCGGCCGCGACGCCGCCATAGACCACCGGCGGCGGCTCGGGCCGGGCCTCCGCGGCGCCCGCCCCGAACCGTCGGTACCAGAGCCCGGTCAGGATCGGCACGAGGATCGAGGTGACGATGATGCAGATCGTCACCAGCACGGTGGCGGTCTGCGCCACCGGAGCGAATTGCGGTGCCACGGCCGCGATCGCCAGCGGGTTGGCGGCGGCCGCGCCCGCCGTGGACGAGGCCGCGAGCCCCGCCGTCCCGGTGCCGCCGCCGATGGCCTTGTCGGCCAGGATCAGCGGGATGCCGGTGAGCACGATGACGGCCAGCGCCAGGACGATCCCGAGCCCGGCCAGCGGCGAGAGCAGGTTGTTGAGATCGACCGTGTTGCCGAGCGCGAAGGCGAAGAACGGGATCATCAGCTGGCTGCCCGGCGCGAAGAAGGCGCGCAGCTTCGGGTCGAGATTGCCCAGCAGGAAGCCGACGAGGAACGGCAGCACCGCGCCGATGAAGATCTGCGGCTCGAAATGCGCCGCTCCGGAGGCGCCGAGGATGATCATGCTCATCAGCGGCCCGGACTCGATCGAGGTCAGGATGAAGGCGCCGGCCTCCTCGCGGCTGCCGTAGGTCTGCATCAGCGAGGCGTAGAGGCCGCCATTGGTCATATCCATCGCGCACACGATCGCGAGGATCGACAGGCCCGCGAAGAACCCGGTCTGGATGCCCTCGGGCGGGATGAACAGCGACGCGACCAGCACGATCACCCAGGCGGAGAGCAGCTTGGTCACCACCAGGGTGCCGGATTTGCGCAGGACCGTGCCGGTGGCCTTCAGGCTGACCGACGCCCCCATGCAGAAGAACCAGACCGCCAGGATCGGGATCACGCCGGTCATGATGCCCTGCGTGAAGCCCTTGAAATAGGCCGGGGCACCCGGCGTGAACGTCTTGCACAGGGCGCCGAGCAGGAGTGGGACCAGCATCAGGCCGCCGGGAATCCTGTCGATCGCCGCCTTGATCTGCATGGCGCGTTCCCTCCGGTTGGTTCGCCGACGCGCCGGATCCTGGGCGTCGCGCCGGCCCACGCCTCTGTCGGGCGCCTGTTTGGGCCGGTGCGACATCCTGTTGCTGCGAGCCGCAGGCCGTCAAGCGGCGGTCCGGGCCGTGGCCGCGACACCGGGCGCGGAACGTCGCGCGGCGGGCGCCGTTGGGCTCGTTCATCACCAGGAGGCTCAGATGGCGACGAAGGTATCGGCTCACGGCGCGGCCGCGGGACCGCATGGCGAGATCGCGCTCGCCCGCGGCGAGCGGCTCGGGATGCGGATGTGGCGGGCCGAGGAGCCGAACGCCGACAAGCCGATGACGTCCTCGCCGCACGAGACCGTTGGCTACGTCATCAGCGGCCGGGCCGAGCTGGTGGTCGGCGGCGAGACGGTCGCGCTCGCGGCGGGCGATTCCTACTGCGTGCCGGCCGGCGCGGAGCACACCTATCGGATTTTGGAGACCTTCACGGCCGTGGAGGCGACTGCGCCGCCGGCCAAGTAGGGCGCAGCGGCCGCCCGATCTGCGCGCGCCGTGGCCCGGGCGTCGGCGCGCGCCTGCGCATCGGCGCCGCAAGTCGTACATCACGCATCATGAGCTGCGCCCTTGCCCGGGACAGGCTGTCGAGGCCGCTCGCCGCGGCGAGCGCGTGATCCTCTGTTCGGAAGCCGGGCGCGCGGGGACCATGACGCGGACGGCGACTGGGATCTGTGCGTCCTGCTGAACGACGACATCCCGCCGGGCCGCTATACGCCGGGCTTCCTGTGGGAGGCCGTGCGCGACCTCGGCGCGTCGATCCAGGTGTGCCGATGCGCAGGAACGTATTCGAGGCCACCCGTCGCGACGTCAACGCGCTCGGCGCGACGCCTGCTGCTCGATCCGCCCGAACTCGAGGGCGTCGCGTTCCACGTCCATCAGGCCGTCGAGAAGGCCGCCGAAGCGGTCTTGCGGCGGAGGGCATTCGGTATCCGCGCGGCCGTGGGGCCGGCCCTGATCCCGACGCTCCGACCAGGCTGATACCGATCGCCAATCCGTTCCATGAACAGGCGAGGCCGCTCGCGGGTCTGACGCCGTGGGCGACCGCCTTCCGTTACCCGACGGATGATCGCCTCGCGGCCGAGCCGCTACCCTCCAAGGCGGACCTCGAACGCCATCTCGACGGTGCGGAGGCTCTCGTGGAAGCCGTGGCGCGCCATGTCACCGCGGCGACCTGATCACGCCGTTGCTCCGATCCTCACTGGGTCACGTAGACCTGCGCGCCGACATCGACCCGGGCGTAGAGATCGACCACGTCCTGATTGTACATCCGGATGCAGCCGTAGGAGGCGTAGGTGCCGACCGAGCTCGGCCGGTTGGTGCCGTGGATCGCGTATTCGCCGCCGGCCAGCGTCATGGCGGCGGCGCCCATCGGGTTGTTCGGCGAGCCGCCGGCGATGAGGTTCGGCAGCCGCGGGTTGTCGCGCTTCACTTCGGCCGGCGGCGACCAGGCCGGGGCGACGTACTTGCCGTCGATGGACGCCGTGCCGAACCATTGCTTGCCGGGCCGGCCCACCGCCACGGGATAGCGGATCGCGGTGCCGTCGCCGTTCACCAGGTAGAGCTTGCGCTGGGACACGCTGATCACCACCGAGCCCGGTGCGACGCCGTTCTGGAACGGCACCACCTCCCGGGCCTGTGCCGTCCCGAAGCACCCCGCCAGCATCGCGCCGGCCATCCCGAATAAAGCCGCCACCCGACCCGACATCACCGACTTCCTCGACAAGCAAGAGATCATGCGGGCCAGTAATCCACGGTCGCGCTTGCCGTTCCACGAAAAGCTATGGTTGATGCGGCGTTGATCCCGGGAAGTCTTGGGGAGGGTAAAGGAGTAGCGTAAATCCGGGATCTCGACGGATCAGCGCTCAATCAACGCTGCGCCGCGTGGGTCTTCGACCTGCCAGCCGTGCCGCTCCAGTTCCGGATCCAGATGCTCCTCGACCGGGTGGCCGACGCAGAGATAGGCGACGAGCCGCCAGGTCGCCGGCACGGCCAGGATCTCGGTGACGCAAGCGGGCTCCAGGATCGAGACCCAGCCGACGCCGAGCCCGCGCGCCCGCGCCGCCAGCCAGAAGCACTGCACCGCCCCGACCACTGAATAGGCCAAGGTCTCCGGCATGCTGGCCCGGCCGAGACCCAGGCCGGTCTCGGTGGAATCGTCGCAGAACACCGCGAGATGCTCCGGTGCCTCGTTCAGCCCGGCGAGCTTGAGCGTCCGGTAGCGCGCCGCCCGCGCGGCGTCGTAAACCGCGGCGGCGGCGGCGTTGCAGCGGGAGAAGTTCTGCGCGACGGCGGCGCGCCGGGCCGGGTCCGATACGCGGACGAAGCGCCAGGGGCGGCTGTTGCCCACCGAGGGCGCCCGATGGGCCGCGGCCAGGCAGGCGTGCAGATGATCCGGATCGACCGCGTCCGGCCGAAAACGGCGCACGTCGCGGCGCCACGCGAACAGCGTGTCGAGAGTCTCGATGAAGGCGTCGTCGAAGGCGGGCGGACCCATGATGCGGCTCGCCATACCTGTATCCCGCGGTCAACGGGAGACGGAAAGACGGCCATCCGGTCCGGCGGCCGGGAGAATCATAAAAAAGGCCGCCCGGAGGGGCGGCCTGAAGTCATTGGGTCTCGAAACCTCGGAGTGCCGAATTCTGGGATCCCGACCGGTGACCGAAGGCTGGGGAGCTGGGTTACGGTCGCCGGCCGGGCAAAACCCGGCGAGGTTCAGCGATTGTTGTGCCGCCGCAACGCGGCTCGCAAAAGGCACAAATCGGGCGGAACCGTGTTTTTTGCCGCTGGCCTGTGTCTCACGCGACACGGAGACCCGCCGCGACCACCCTTGCGGGGCGCGGCGGCGGGGGCCATCATCCGGCAAAGCATGAGCGCCACGGAGTGATGATGACGGAGCGGACGAGCGCGGGGTCGCGGCCCGACGATGCGGCGGGCCATGTCATTCCGTTTCCCGCCCGTGCGGAACCCCCGCAGATCGCCTTCAACCGGGACGAGCTGCGCACGATCTTCAACCTCTACGGCCGGCAGGTCGCCGCCGGCGAGTGGCGCGACTACGCGATGGATTTCCGCCGGGACAAGGCGGTGTTCTCGATCTACCGCCGCAGCTCCGAGATGCCGCTCTACCGAATCGAGAAGGATCCGAAGCTCGCCCGCCGCCAGGGCGCCTACGCGGTCATCGCCGCCAGCGGCTTGGTCATGAAGCGCGGGACCGAGCTGGCCCGGGTCCTCGCCGTGCTGGAGCCGCCGCCGCGCGCCGTCTGAGGTCTCACGCGAGGTTCAAGGTCCGGACGGTGGCGACGATCTCGTCCCGGATCGCGAGCGCCAGCGGCAGGATCGGCCGCGGCGGCTCGGCCCGGCACAGGCCGAGGGACTCGGCGAGCGCATAGGCCACCCGCAGGCTCGAATGGGTCTGGAACAGCGCCCAGAGCGGCGCGAGTTCCGCGTTCAGCGTCCGGGCCTGCGCGATGTCGCCGGCCTGGACCGCGCGCGTAATCGCCAGGCAGGTCTTGGGGAACAGGCCGCCCGCCACGCTGAACCAGGCCGTGCCGCCGGCGATCAAAGCCGCGGTCGCATTCCAGTCGCCGCTGACCCCGAGGGGAAAACCGGCTGGAACCGCGTCCCTGAGAGCCTTAACCCCGGCCGCGGCAGCTTCCGGCGCCGGCGCGGGACATTTGGCCGCCACGACACCGGGCAGGCGCGCGATCCGGCCGATCAGGTCCGGGGAGAAACGGAAATGCGTGGTCGCCGGGTTGTCGTAGATCACCAGAGGCAGGCCGCCCTCGCCTGCCACGGCCTCGAAATGCCGGAACACCTCGTCGTCGGTGAGCGGCGTGTAGGAGACCGGGGCCAGCAGCCCGGCATCGGCGCCGGCTGCCCGGGCGTCCCGGGCCAAGCGGATCGACTCGTCGGTGCGCAGAGCCCCGATTCCCACCAGGATCGGCACCCGGCCGCCGACCACCTCGGCGGCGATGGTCACGGCGCGGCGGCGCTCGTCCCGGGACAGGTAGGCGTAGGTGCCGGTGCTGCCGAGCAGCCCGACCGAATCGACCTGCGCCTCCGCGAGCCGCTCTAAAAGCCGGCGCAGGCCCGTTTCATCGACGCGGCCCTCGGCGTCGCTGGGGGTGATCGGGAAGGCGGAGAGGCCGGAGATCGACAGCATGCCGGCACGTTAGCGGCTGGCGACTGGCAGTACAGATAAAAAGAAACCCCGGCGGTTTCCCGCCGGGGTTTCCGATCAAGTCCGGTCTCTGTCAGGGCCTAGCGGCGGTCGCCCATCAGGCTCAGCAGGAACTGGAACATGTTGATGAAGTCGAGATAGAGGGTCAGGGCGCCGTTCACCGACATCTTGGCCGCCATCTCGCCGTCGAAGCCGCCGTAGAGATACATCTCCTTGAGCTTCTGCGTGTCGTAGGCGGTGAGGCCCGCGAAGATCAGCACGCCGAGCACCGAGATGGCGAACTGCAGGGCCGACGACGCGAAGAAGATGTTCACGAGCGACGCCAGGATGATGCCGATCAGGCCCATCATCAGGAACGAGCCCATGCCCGACAGGCTACGCTGGGTCGTGTAGCCGTACAGGCTCAGCGAGCCGAAGGCCGCCGCCGTGATGAAGAACACCTGGATCACGCTCGCCCCGGTGAAGACCAGGAGAAGCGAGGACATCGAGGCGCCCATCACCGCCGCGAAAGCCCAGAACATCGTCCGGGCCGACGAGGCCGACATCCGGTCCATCCGCATCGAGAAGACGAAGATGAACGCGAGCGGAGCGAGCATCAGGACCCACTTGAGCGGGCTGTTGTAGAGGGTCTGACCGAAGGGGGTCAGGATCGGGCGCGTACCCTGGTAGGCCGCGACCGACGCCATGTTCAGGCCGAGGGCAACGAGACCGGAGATCCCGAGCCCGACGACCATGTTGTTGTAGACGCCGAGCATGAAGGTCCGCAGGCCCTGATCGACCTGGACCTGGCTGCCCGCGCCAGCGTAGCCGGACGGCTGCTGGGCGCCGTACCGGAAGGGAGAGTTCTCGAATGCCATGGGAGTTTCCTTGCGGAGGCTCTCTCAGCGTGGTGTTTCGGGCGAGGCCCACGCAGGACCTCTGGCGCCAGGCTGGCGCCTCGGACAGGAATATGTTGCGCGGCCGTCCCCCGCACAAGTCCCCGGCCACGGTTGCCGGGCCGCTTTTCAGGTCCCGGACGATGTATTTTTGTCCATGACCGCAGGGATTAAAATGGATTCCCGTGATCACGGTCGCCGGTTCGACTGACGGTTGCCCGGGTCACACCGTTTCGATGACTCGCGGTGAAGTCTTAACCACCCGCCGCGACCGGCTGGCCGGCCACGAAAACCGGCTCCTAGATCTGCCGAAGATAGGGCGCCGGCTTCTGGCCGAGGATGCGCCAGGTGCCGGCCAGGCCGAGAAGGATCGCCAGTGCCACCGCGGCCGTGGCGGCGACCAGCGCGCCCCACAGGTCGAGCCGGAAGTCGAGATGCATGACCTTCGCGACGATGACCCAGCCGGCGACGCTGCCGGCGGCGAGGCCGAACAGGGCGGTGGCGAGGCCGAGCGCCGCGTATTCGATGGCGTAGGCGGTGAGCAGCCGGGCCCGGCTGGCGCCGAGCACCTTGAGCACCACGGCGTCGTAGAGGCGGGCCCGATGGCCCGCCGCGATGGCGCCCGCCAGCACGAACAGGCTCGCCAGAACCGCCACCGCGCTGGCCCCGCGGATCGCCAGGACCAGGCGTCCGACGAGGTCGCCGATCGCGTCGAGCGCGTCCTTCACCCGCACGGCGCTCACCGACGGAAACGCCTTGGCGACATCGCGCAGGATGTGGTTCTCAGCCCCCGCATCGGTGCCCCCCGGAAGCGACAGGGTGGCGAGGTCCGAATGCGGTGCGCCGCGAAAGGTGCCGGGCGAGAACACCATCACGAAGTTGATGCCGAGATTGCGCCACTCGACCCGGCGCAGGTTGAAGATCGTCGCGGTCAGGTCGCGGCCGAGCACGTTGACGGTGACGCTGTCGCCGACCTTGAGCCCGAGCTGGCGCGCGAGCTCGGCCTCGAACGAGACCAGGGGCTTGGCGCCCTGCTCGGCGCTCCACCAGGCGCCTTCGGTGAGGGTCGAGCCCTCCGGCACGGTGTCGGCGTAGGTGATGCCCCGGTCGCCGTCGAGGACCCAGGCGGCGTCCTCCGGGGGCCGGATCTTGTTGGCCGGCACGCCGTTCAGGGCGACGATCCGGCCGCGCATCATCGGCACGTCCTCGATCTTGCCGTTGGGGGCCGAGCGCGCCAGGAACGCCCGGAACTCGGCCGCGTCGCGGGACGGGATGTCGAGGAAGAACAGGTTCGGCGCCCGCGCCGGCAGCGTCGCGCTGATCGTCCGGCGGACATTGGCGTCGATCAGGCTGAGGGTGACCAGCAGGGTCACCCCAAGACCCAGCGACAGCACGATGGCCGGCGTCAGGGCGCCGGGCCGATGGAGATTGGCCAGCGCCATCCGGGGCGCCGGCCAGCGCGGATGCGGCAGGCGGCGGGCGAGCGCCATCAGGCCGAGCGCCACCCCGTGCAGCAGCGCGAAGGCGATCGCCGCGGCGGCGATGAAGATCAGCGCCACCCGCCGGTCGAAGGCCGTGGCGACCGACAGGCCGACGAGCGCCGCCAGACTCAGGGCGAGCCACACCCGGTAGCGCCAGCGCGCGCTGACCCGGGCCGGGTCGACCGTGTCGCGGAACAGGCCGGAGACCGGCACGTCATGGGCGCGGCCAAGCGGGGTGATCGCGAACGCGAAGGCGGTAAGCAGCCCGTAGGCGGCGGCGAGCACGAGTTCGAGTGGTGCGAGGGTCGGGTTCAGCGGCAGGGGCAGGTCGGCGGAGAACAGCGCGTCCAGCACGAACGGCAGGCTCGCCCCGATCACGAGCCCGATCAGCGTGCCGATCCCGGCGATCAGCATCACCTGGGTCAGGTAGAGGGCGACCACCTGCGAGCCCGGCGCACCGACGCTCTTGAGCGTGGCGATCGACGGCCGCTTGCGCTCCACGAAGGCGTGGACGGCGTTGCCGACGCCCACCCCGCCGACGATCAGAGCGGTCAGACCGACCAGGGTCAGGAACTGGGTGAAGCGCTCGATGCTCTTGGCGAAGCGGGGATCGGCGTTGGTGCGCGACCGGATCTCCCAGCCCGCCTCCGGGGTCGCGGCGCGGATCCGCGCCTGCGCGGCGTCGATGTCCGAATCCCGGGCGGCGTCCTTGGGCAGGACGATGCGGTAGCTCCAGCGGTTGAGGCTGCCCGGCTGGACGAGGCCGGTCGCCCGCAGCGCCGGCTCCGAGATTAGCAGCCGCGGGCCGAAGCCGATGCCGCCGGCGATCTTGTCGGGCT
Organism: Methylobacterium brachiatum; assembly: GCF_900113845.1. Lineage (NCBI taxonomy): Bacteria > Pseudomonadati > Pseudomonadota > Alphaproteobacteria > Hyphomicrobiales > Methylobacteriaceae > Methylobacterium > Methylobacterium brachiatum. The sequence goes on from NZ_FOQW01000014.1 coordinate 109,293, forward strand.
CGGATGTCAGCGTGCCGCGGATCGTCACCGGGTGGCCGGCCAGGGTGATCCGGTCGCCGACCTTCACGTCGAGGCGGGTGAGCAGGGCCGGGTCCGCCAGGGCCCCCGGTGCACCGTCGCGCTCCGCCAGAAGGTCGACGAGCCGGCCCGGCGGGTCGGTGACGAGCTCGCCCGCCGCCGGGTAGGCCGCGGGGTCGACCGCCTTCAGCTCGACCAGCGCGGCGTCGCCGCTGCCCGCCACCGCCATGGCCCGCAGGGAGGCCACCGCATCGATCCGGCCCTCCCGGGCCAGGGCCTGCCGCTCCGGGTCGGTCGCCTCGCGGTTGATGAGGTTGTAGGCGAGATCGCCGCCGAGGATCCGGCGCCCCTCCCGGCCGAGACCGTCGGAGAGCGAGCGCGAGATCGAGGCCACGCCGGCGATCGCCGCGACGCCGAGCGCGATGCAGGCCAGGAACACGCCGAAGCCGGACAAGCCGGCGCGCAGCTCGCGGAGCGCGAGGCGCAGGGTCAGCGGGATGCGCCGGGGCGCGGGTTCGGGACGCGGGATCGTGCCGTGCATCAGGCGGTCACCGCCTCCTCGATCCGGCCCGAGCGCAGGCGCACGGTGCGGTCGCACAGGCGCGCGAGGCCGTTGTCGTGGGTGACGAGGACGAGGGTGGCGCCGCGGTCGCGCTTGAGCCGGAACAGCAGGTCGACGATCTGGCGGCCGGTGGCCTCGTCGAGATTGCCGGTGGGCTCGTCCGCCACCAGGATCGCCGGATCGGGGGCGACGGCCCGGGCGATGGCGACGCGCTGCTGCTCGCCGCCCGAGAGCTGGGCCGGGTAATGATGCAGCCGGTGGCCGAGGCCGACCGCCTCCAGCTCGGCGCGGGCCCGCTCCAGCGCGCCGGGCCGGTCCGCGAGTTCCAGCGGCAGCGCGACATTCTCGAGGGCCGTCATGGTCGGGACCAGGTGGAAGGCCTGGAACACGATGCCGATGCGCCGGCCCCGGAAGCGGGCGAGCGCGTCCTCGTCGAGGCGGGCGAGGTCGGTCTCCTCGATCACGACACCGCCGGAATCGGGCCGTTCCAGCCCGGCCATGACCATCAGCAGGGTCGACTTGCCCGAACCCGAGGGGCCGACCAGCCCCACCGCCTCGCCGCGATCGACGCTGAGCGAGATGCCGCGCAGGACGTGGACCCGCGCGGCGCCGCGGCCGAGGCTGAGATCGATGTCGGACAACGCGATCGCCGGCTCGCGCAGCACCTTGTCGTGGCTCACGAGGCGGCCGATCTGTGGACGATGACGAGCATGGCGCGCGAGGTCCTGACTTGGCTTCGAACTTGGCTGCGAACTTGGCTGCACGGGCCGTTGATGCACCGCGATATGGGGGGCGCATTGGGGCCGCGCCATGACGGCACCCGCCGCGCCCGACGGGCGGCCCTGTTTGTCGCAGCGCTAGCGGGTCTGGTGTTCCCTTTCATGACAGAGAGTCACGCGGCATCACCCGGCCCGATCAAGCTCGTGGCGCTCGGCGACAGCCTCACGGCCGGCTACCGCCTGCCGTCGGACGCCGCCTTCCCGACCGTGCTGGAGCGCCTGCTCAAGGCCAAGGGCGCGGATGTGACGGTGGCCAATGCCGGCGTCTCCGGCGACACCGCCACGGGCGGACTCGACCGGGTCGACTGGTCGGTGCCGGACGGGACCGCCGGGGTGATCCTGGAACTCGGCGCCAACGACATGCTGCGCGGCACCGACCCGAAGGTCACCGAGGGGGCGCTCGCGGCGATCATCGAGCGGCTGAAGGCCCGCGGCATCCCGGTTCTGCTGGCCGGCATGCAGGCCGCGCCCAATCTCGGGCCGGACTACAAGGCGCGGTTCGACGCGATCTACCCGACGCTGGCCAAGCGCTACGACCTGATCCTGTATCCGTTCTTCCTGGACGGGATCATCGGCGACCGCGCCCAGCACCTCGATGACGGGCTGCACCCGAACGCCCGGGGCGTCGAGACCATCGCGGCCCAGATCCTCCCCACGGTCGAGACTTTTCTCCGGGGCCTCCGGCAGGGGGCGCCGCGCTGATGCCGCGGCTGTTCACCGGGCTCGCCGTGCCGCCCGAGATCGCGGACGCGCTCCGGGTTTTCCGGGGCGGCCTGCCGGGTGCGCGCTGGATCGAGCCCGGCGATTACCACGTCACCCTGCGGTTCCTCGGCGATGTCGAGATCCCGGTGGCCGAGGACGTGCTCGAGGCGCTGGCCGAGATGCGCCTGCGCGCCACCCTGACGGTGACGCTCGACGGGCTCGGCATCTTCGGCGGCGACCGGCCGCGGGCGCTCTACGCCTCGGTGGCGCCGAGCCCGGACCTGATCGACCTCCAGGCCGAGCAGGAGCGGCTGGTGCGCCGGGCGGGCGTCGAGCCGGAGCGCCGAAAGTTCACCCCACACGTGACGCTGGCCCGCCTGCGGCGCGACGCCAGCCCGGAGGCGGTGGCGATGTACCTCTCGCAAGGACCGGCCTTCGCGTCGCTGACCTTCACCGCCGACCGGGTGACGCTGTTCTCGGCGAAGGAATCGACCGGGGGCGGACCCTACTTGGCGGAGGCCGAATTCCCGTTCGTGTGAGCGGTTACAACCGCCGCAGCGCGACGCTCTCGATCCGGTGGCTCGCGCCCTTGGTCAGGATCAGGCTCGCGCGCTGGCGGGTGGGTAAAATGTTCTCGCGCAGGTTCGGCAGGTTGATCGAGGTCCAGAGCCGATCGGCGATGTCGAGCGCCTCGTGCTCGGGCACCTCGGCGTATTTGCGGAAGTAGGAGCGCGGGTCGCGGAAGGCGGTCTGGCGCAGGCGCATGAACCGGGTGACGTACCAGCGGTGCAGGTCGTCCTCGTGGCCGTCGAGATAGATCGAGAAGTCGAAGAAGTCGGAGACGAACGGGATCGCGGTGCCGTCCCGCGGCAGGCGGGCCGGCTGGAGCACGTTCAGGCCCTCGACGATCAGGATGTCGGGGCTCTCCACCACCCGCTCCTCGCCGGGCACCCGGTCGTAGACCAGGTGGGAGTAGAGCGGCGCCGTCACCCGCTTGTGGCCGGCCTTCACGTCGTGGAGGAAGCGCAGCAGCGAGGCGGTGTCGTAGCTCTCCGGAAAGCCCTTGCGCTCCATCAGGCCGTGCTGGGCCAGCTCGGCATTGGGCAGCAGGAAGCCGTCGGTGGTGACGAGATCGACCTTCGGGGTGTTGGGCCAGCGCGCGAGCAGCGCGGCCAGGATGCGCGCGGTGGTCGACTTGCCCACCGCCACCGAGCCGGCCAGGCCGATGATGTAGGGCGCCTTGGTCTCGCGCTCGGCCAGCAGGAAGCGCTGGGTCGCCTTGAACAGCCCCTGCGTGGCCGCGACGTAGAGCGAGAGCAGCCGGGACAATGGCAGGTAGATCGCCACCACCTCCTCGACCGAGATCGGGTCGTTGATCGATTGCAGCCGCTCGATATCCTCGGCCTTGAGGGTCAGCGGCGTGTCGGCGCGCAGCTGCGCCCATTCCTCGCGGCTGAAGCGACGATAGGGCGAGAGCCGATCCGATTCGTCGAGGATCGCCTCGACCGAGCCCGGCAGCGCGGCCGCGTTCACGCGGGGCGCCTCGCGGCCTTCTCGGCGAGCCCGCTCTGGGCGGTGCGGCGCTCCAGCTCCGCCATCACGGCGTCGAGCTCGACGCCGCCCGCCCGCAGCAGCACGACCAGGTGATAGAGCACGTCCGCGGCCTCGTTCCGGAGCCCGGTCTTGTCGCCCTGCACCGCCGCGATGGCCGCCTCCACGGCCTCCTCGCCGAGCTTCTTCGCCGCCTTGGCGGGCCCCTCGGACAGCAGCTTGGCCGTGTAGGAGGTCTCGGGATCGGTCCCGGCGCGGCTCGCGACGAGCTTGGCGAGGTCGGCGAGCGTGTAGGCGGTCATGAAGCGATCTGCATGTGAGGTCGGCCTTGCGGGTTCGGCCGAGGCCGTATTCGGCAGGAAACTGCGCTACGGCCGCCCTGTGGGCAAGCCACGCGGGTGAAGGCGTCCCGGCTTTGTCCGACTTAAGCTTGATTTCGATCGGGTCGGACGGCGGGCTCAGCTGTTCGGCAGGTGCCGGGCCAGCGCCTCCAGCACGGCCATGCGCACGGCCACCCCCATCTCGACCTGCTCGCGGATCAGCGACTGCGCGCCGTCGGCGATCTCGGAAGAAATCTCGACGCCGCGATTCATCGGGCCGGGATGCATCACCAGGGCGTCGGGCTTGGCGAGCGCCAGCTTCTCGCCATCGAGGCCGAAATAGTGGAAATACTCTTTCACAGAGGGCACGAACGAGCCGTTCATGCGCTCGCGCTGGAGGCGCAGCATCATGACGATGTCGCAGCCCTCCAGGCCCTTGCGCATATTCGTGAAGGTCTCGACGCCGAAGCGCGCGATCCCGGCGGGCAGCAAGGTCGAGGGCGCGATCAGGCGCACGCGCGCGCCCATCGCCTGCAGCAGGATGATGTTCGAGCGCGCCACCCGCGAATGCAGGACGTCGCCGCAGATCGCCACCTGAAGGCCCTCGATCCGGCCCTTGTTGCGGCGGATCGTCAGCGCGTCGAGCAGCGCCTGGGTCGGGTGCTCGTGGGCGCCGTCGCCGGCATTGACCACCGCGCAATCGACCTTGCGGGCGAGCAGGTGGACCGCACCGGCCGATTCGTGGCGCACCACGATGATGTCCGGCCGCATCGCGTTGAGGGTCGCAGCGGTGTCGATCAGGGTCTCGCCCTTCTTCACCGAGGACGAGGCGACCGACATGTTCATCACGTCGGCGCCGAGCCGTTTGCCGGCGAGCTCGAACGAGGATTGCGTCCGGGTCGAGGGCTCGAAGAACAGGTTGATCTGTGTGCGGCCTCGCAGCGTCGTGCGCTTCTTCTCGACCTGCCTTGAGATGTCGACGGCGGCATCGGCCGCGTCGAGCAGCGCCTCGATATCGGGCCGGGTCAGCCCCTCGATGCCGAGGAGGTGCCGGTGCGGGAAGGCCGGGGGCGCGGAGGTCGTCATGATGAGTCCGGGGTGTAGGTCCGGCACGCTCTCCGGGCAAGGCGCGCCAGCCCCTGCGGCCTTTTTTCATCGGTTGGTAACTTGAGCATCCGCGCCACGTATCAGCCGGATCGGACGGAACCCGTACCGTCGCCACCCCCGCGAGACGCACGCTTGAGACCCGACAGCCTGAGAGCCGAACCTTTGGCCGGCGCCCCCGCGCTCGCAGCGCCCGAGACCGTCGACGCCTCCGGGCGCCGCTGGTTCTACCGGCATCCCGTGGTGATCCGGGTGGCGCACTGGATCAACGCCGGGGTGCTGCTGGTGCTGCTGATGAGCGGCCTGCAGATCTTCAACGCCCACCCGGCTTTGTACTGGGGGGCGGTCTCGACCTTCGACGATCCCGCTCTGGCGATCACCAGCGAGCAGGGGCGCGACGGCACGAATCGCGGCGTCGTGACGATCGGCGCGCACAGCTTCGAGACGACCGGCGTGCTCGGCCTGTCCCGCGAGGGCGGCACCGCGGTGGACCGGGCCTTCCCGGCCTGGGCGACCCTCCCGGCGGACCAGGACCTCACCACGGGGCGGCGCTGGCACTTCCTGTTCGCGTGGTTCCTGGTGATCAACGGCGCGGTCTATCTCCTCTACGGGCTGTTCAGCGGCCAGCTCCGGCGCCGCCTGATCCCGGACGGCGACCAGATCCGCGACTTCGGCGGCTCCGTGAAGGAGCACCTGCTGCTGCGCTTCCCCGAGGGCGAGGAGGCCAAGCGCTACAACGTGATCCAGAAGCTCACCTATCTCGTCGTCGTGCTGGGTCTCCTGCCCGCCATGGTCCTGGCCGGCCTCGCCATGTCGCCGGGCGTCGACGCGGCCTGGCACTGGCTGCCGGAGCTGTTCGGCGGCCGCCAATCGGCCCGCACCATTCACTTCATCGCCGCAGGGCTGCTGGTGCTGTTCGTGGTGGTCCACGTGGTGCTGGTTCTGGTCTCCGGCTTCGTCAACAACATGCGCGGCATGCTCACCGGCTGGTTCAGCCTCGGCCGTCCCGAGAAGGAAACCGCGCGATGATCCTGCACCGCCGCAAGCTGCTCACCGCCGGCGCCGGCCTCGCCGGGACCGCCCTGCTCGGCGGCTGCGACCGCTTCGCCGGGACGGAGGCCGGGCGCAGGACCCTCAAGGCCGGCGAGGACGCCAACCTGTTCGTCCAGCGCCTGCTGATGTCGCCTGCAACGCTCGCCCGGGAATACCCGGCCGCGATGATCTCGCCCTTGTTCAAGCCGAACGGCACCATCGACCCGCCGGACCGGGCGTTCCGCGCCCTGGCGGCGAAGAAGTTTTCGGAGTTCAAGCTCACGGTCGACGGACTGGTGCAGACGCCGCTGTCGCTCAGCCTGGCGGATCTGCGCGGGTTGCCGGGCCGCACCCAGGTGACCCGCCACGATTGCGTCGAGGGCTGGTCCTGCATCGGCCAATGGTCCGGCGTGCCGCTCGCCGAACTCCTGAACCGGGCCGGGCTGAAGCCCCAGGCGCGCTACGCCGTGTTCCACTGCGCCGACACGCTGGAATATGCCGGCGGCGGCCTCGAAGGCGGTGACGGCGCCTCCTTGTGGCGGCCCGAACATCCGGGCTCGGTCCGCGACGGCTATATTCAGCTCGCCGCCGCCGAGGATTGGGGCGGCGCGCCGACCGCCACCGACGCGCCCAAGGACGATTGGGGCCAGGGCGCCCCGGAGCCCGAGCCGCCCGAGGATAAGCGCACGCCGATCCGCTACTACGAGAGCATCGACCTGTTCGACGCCTTCAACCCGCAGACGATCCTGGCCTACGACCTCAACGGCAAGCCGCTGCCGGTCTCGAACGGCGCCCCCTTGCGCCTGCGCGTCGAGCGCCAGCTCGGCTACAAGCAGGCCAAATACGTGATGCGGGTCGAGCTGGTGGAGTCGCTCGCTGGCTTGGGCGAGGGCAAGGGCGGCTACTGGGAAGATCGCGGCTACGAGTGGTACGCGGGGATCTGAGGCTTCAGCGACGCTTGAGTGCGCGCTCGCGCTCGACCACCTCCATCAGAAGGGCGTTGACGCGGGCCTGCCAGCCCGGGCCCTGGGCCTGGAAATGCTCGGCGATGGACGGAAGGAGATGGACCGAAACCGCCGCGTCGGAGCCCTCCGAAGGCTCGCGCCGCACGAACCGGTCGCCGACGTGAAACTCGGCACGCTGCAGCATCTCGTCGGTCAGCTCGGGGATCTCATCGTATTCCTCCGCCGTGATCTCGTGCGCGTCCACTTTCGCCAGATCGCTCTTGATCGAGGCCTCAGCGGATGAGCGGTGCGTAGCGCTTCTGCTCTCTGACATTGGCCTTCCTCATCGAGAAGACGTGGCGGTCCCGGCCGCGTGGGGTCCAGATCACGATCACCATCCGGCCCGCCAGGAAGCCGACTGTGACGATGCGATGCTCGCCGTAATCGCGGCGGATGTCCTCGAACGTGAAGCCCGGCCCTGCGAAAACGAGCTCTGCGTCCTCGAAATCGAGCCCTCGCTCGGCCAAGGTTCGGTCGCGTTTGGCCGGATCGAAGGTGATCGCCATCGATCGGCTATCATATCGGATTCGCGTGCTGCGTACGATGGCCCCAGTTGGCCGCTCGGCCGCGACTGCCATTTGACAACCCGCCGCCCGTAACCCACTTGTCCCCGGCGCGCGGCCCCGGCCCGACGGCGGGCACTCGTCCCACGCGAATTTCGAACAGAATTCGTCCGTCGCGCCCAGGCTCCGTCGAGGGGCAGAGGTCTGAATGAAAGTCGTCGTCGTCGAGTCGCCGGCCAAAGCCAAGACGATCAATAAGTATCTTGGCCGCGACTATGAGGTGATCGCCTCCTTCGGGCACATCCGCGACCTGCCGGCCAAGGACGGCTCGGTCGATCCCGAGCAGGATTTCCACATGGTCTGGGAGCTCGCGGACCGGGGCGCCAGCCGGGTCAGCGAGATCGCCAAGGCGGTCAAGGGCGCGGACAAGCTGATCCTGGCCACCGACCCGGATCGCGAGGGCGAGGCGATCTCCTGGCACGTCCTGGAGGCGCTGAACGCCCGCAAGGCGCTCAAGGGCATCCCGGTCGAGCGCGTGACCTTCAACGCCATCACCAAGGCCTCCGTCGAGGCCGCGATGCGCAAGCCGCGCGAGATCGACCAGGCGCTGGTCGACGCCTACCTGGCGCGCCGGGCGCTCGATTACCTCGTCGGCTTCAACCTCTCGCCGGTGCTGTGGCGCAAGCTCCCCGGCGCCCGTTCGGCCGGCCGCGTGCAGTCGGTGGCACTCCGGCTCGTGGTCGAGCGCGAGATGGAGATCGAGAGCTTCAAGCCGCGCGAGTACTGGTCGATCGTCGCGACCCTGACCACCACGGACGGCGCGACCTTCGAGGCGCGCCTGGTCGGGGCCGACGGCAAGCGGATCCAGCGCCTCGATGTCGGCACCGGCGACGCGGCGGCCGCGTTCAAGCGCGACCTCGAACTCGCGACCTTCCAGGTGGCGAGCGTCGAGGCGAAGCCGGCCAAGCGCCACCCGCAGCCGCCCTTCACCACCTCCACGTTGCAGCAGGAGGCCTCGCGCAAGCTCGGGATGGCGCCGGCGCAGACCATGCGGGTCGCGCAGCGCCTCTACGAGGGCGTCGATGTCGGCGGCGAGACGGTGGGCATCATCACCTACATGCGGACCGACGGCGTCGACATGGCGCCGGAGGCGATCCAGGACACCCGCAAGGTGATCGGCAAGGAGTTCGGCGACCGCTACGTGCCGGACGTGCCGCGCAAGTACAGCGTCAAGGCCAAGAACGCGCAGGAGGCCCACGAGGCCGTGCGCCCGACCGACATGAGCCGCCTGCCCAAGATGGTGGCCCGCCACCTCGAGCCGGAGCAGGCCAAGCTCTACGACCTGATCTGGACCCGCACGATGGCGAGCCAGATGGAATCGGCCGAGCTGGAGCGCACCACCGTGGACGTCACGGCCAATGTCGGCCCGCGCCGGATCGACCTGCGCGCCACCGGCCAGGTCGTGAAGTTCGACGGCTTCCTGGCCCTCTACCAGGAGGGCAAGGACGACGAGGAGGACGAGGAGAGCAAGCGGCTTCCGCCGATGAAGGCCGGCGACCCGCTCACCCGCGAGCGCATCACCGCGACCCAGCACTTCACCGAGCCGCCGCCCCGCTATTCCGAGGCGAGCCTGGTCAAGCGCATGGAGGAGCTCGGCATCGGCCGGCCCTCGACCTACGCGGCCGTTCTTCAAACGCTGCGCGACCGCGAATACGTGAAAATCGAAAAAAAGCGGCTTCAGCCGGAGGACAAGGGACGCCTCGTCACGGGCTTCTTGGAAAGCTTCTTCCGGCGCTACGTCGAGTACGATTTCACCGCCGACCTCGAAGGTCAGCTCGACCGGGTGTCCAACGCCGAGATCGACTGGCGGGCGGTGCTGCGCGACTTCTGGAAGGACTTTTCCGCGGCGATCGGCGAGACCAAGGAGCTGCGCGTCACCGACGTGCTGGAGGCGCTCAACGGTCTGCTCGGCCCGCACATCTTCCCCGACAAGGGCGACGGCTCGAATCCGCGCACCTGCACGGTCTGCGGCACCGGCCAGCTCTCGCTGAAGCTCGGCAAGTTCGGCGCCTTCATCGGCTGCTCGAACTATCCCGAGTGCAAGTACACCCGCCAGCTCTCGGCCTCCGGGATCGACGGCGACGGTGACGGTTCCTCGGCCGAGGGCGGCCAGCCGGGCGTCCGGGTGCTGGGCAACGACCCGGTGACCGGGATGCCGGTGACGATCCGGGACGGGCGGTTCGGGCCGTTCGTCCAGCTCGGCGAGGCCTCCACCGAGAAGGATGCGGCGAAGCCGAAGCGTTCCTCGCTGCCGAAGGGGCTCTCCCCCTCCTCGGTCGATCTGGACAAGGCCCTGGCGCTGCTGTCGCTGCCGCGCGAGGTGGCGCGCCATCCCGAGACCGGCGAACCGATCCTGGCCAATCTCGGCCGGTTCGGACCCTACGTGCAGCACGGGAAGACCTACGCCAATCTCGGCAAGGATGACGACGTGCTGGAGGTCGGGGCGAACCGCGCTATCGACCTGATCGTCGCCAAGGAGCAGGGCGGCGGCCGGGGCCGGCCGGCGGCCGATCCGGGCCGGCCGCTGGGCAAGGACGAGACGAGCGGGCGCGACCTCGTGGTCAAGGCCGGCAAGTACGGCCCCTACGTCACCGACGGCGAGGTCAACGCGACGCTGCCGAAGACGATGAATGCCGAGGCGCTGACCCTCGACGAGGCGATCGCGCTGGTGAATGCCAAGCGGGCGTCGGGTGGCGGCAAGCCGGCCAAGCGGACATCGGCCCGGAAGGCGCCGGCACGGGCGGCGGCCGCGGACAAGAAGCCGGCGGCCAAGAAGGCCCCCGCGAAGAAACCGGCGGCCAAGAAGAGCCCGGCGAAGAAATCGGGTGCCGGCTGAGAGCCGCGCCCGATCCCTTTGACGACTGGGCGCGAACGCTTCGGGCTAAGCCAGATAGGTGATGGTCGCGGCCAGGGCGGTGGCGACCGTCGCCAGCGCGATGGTCAGGCCGTTCACCAGGAAGCGGGCGGGCGGCACGGAGGCCGTCTCCTCGTCGCACCCGAAGACGGTGCCGGCGGCGCGCTCGAAACGGATCAGGGTGAGGCGGCGGGCCTCGATCGCGGCGTTGCTCATCGACGGCGGCTCCCTGACCACGGTCAAGCTCTTTCCCGGACAAACGCGGCCGGAGCCGCGCGGTTCCGATCCGGGCGGCAGCTGAGGAAGCCTTAACCCACGATTGTGCAACGTCGCGATGACGGCTCCGTCGCGCCAGGCCGGCCGCGCCCCTCGCTCGCGGCGGCGCAGCATGCGATGGTAAGGCCGTTCGGCGACGCACCGAACGCTCTGGATGTTTCTGTTTTGTTCCGCTATGATGCGGGGATGAAGGCGCATGCTGCACGATCCGACGCCCGTCTGCCCAACACCGAGCCGGCCGATGCGCCGCGTTCGCGGAGGCCGCGCGTGAGCGATCCGGCGCGCGACCTGTTCGGGCCCGGCGGCAAGCCCTCGGCCCTGCGTCCGGCGGAGCCGCGGCGGCGGCTCGCGGAATCCGCTTCGGTGCCGACCATCGCGGCGGCTGAGCCCGAGGCCGGCTACACCGCCTCCGACATCGAGGTGCTGGAGGGGTTGGAGCCGGTCCGGCGCCGGCCCGGCATGTATATCGGCGGCACCGACGAGCGGGCGCTGCACCACCTCTTCGCCGAGGTGATCGACAATTCCATGGATGAGGCGGTGGCCGGCCATGCCAGCTTCATCGAGGTCGAGCTCGAGGAAACCGGCTCGCTGGTGATCACCGACAATGGCCGCGGCATCCCGGTGGACCCGCACCCGAAATTTCCGGGCAAGTCGGCGCTCGAAGTCATCATGACGACGCTGCACGCGGGCGGGAAGTTCGACTCGAAGGTCTACGAGACCTCGGGCGGCCTGCACGGCGTCGGCATCTCGGTGGTGAACGCCCTGTCCGACCTCCTCGAGGTCGAGGTCGCCCGCAACCAGACCCTCTACCGCCAGACCTTCTCCCGCGGCCACGCGCAGGGGGCGCTGGAGCTGGTCGGCCGGGTGCAGAACCGGCGCGGCACCCGGGTGCGTTTCCACCCCGATGCTGAGATCTTCGGCTCGCTGAAGTTCGACCCGCGCCGCCTGTTCAAGATGGCGCGCTCGAAAGCCTACCTGTTCGGCGGCGTCGAGATCCGCTGGCGCTGCGCCCCTGCCCTGCTCGAGGGCCTGGAGGACGTGCCGGCCGAGGCGGTGCACCGGTTCCCGGCCGGGCTGCGCGACTATCTCGCCCGGGACATCGAGGGCAAGGAGCTGGTCACCGAGGCGATGTTCACCGGCAAGGTGACCAAGCCCGGCTCGCACGGCTCGCTCGAATGGGCGGTGGCCTGGATGGTCGCCGAGGACGGCTTCTCGCATTCCTACTGCAACACGATTCCCACCCCGGAGGGCGGCACCCACGAGGCGGGCTTAAGGGTCGCGCTGCTGCGGGGCCTGCGCGAGCATGCCGAGCGGGTGAACCAGGCCAAGCGCATGACGGCGGTGACCACCGACGACGTCATGGCGACCTGCGCGTCCATGCTCTCGGTGTTCATCCGCGAGCCGGAATTCCAGGGCCAGACCAAGGACAAGCTCGCCACCGTCGAGGCGCAGCGCATCGTCGAGACGGCGGTGCGCGACGCCTTCGACCATTGGCTGGCCGCCTCCCCGGCCCAGGCCAACAAGCTGCTCGACTGGGTGATCGACCGGGCCGAGGAGCGGCTGCGCCGGCGCCAGGAGAAGGAGGTCGCCCGCAAGAGCGCGACCCGCAAGCTGCGCCTGCCCGGCAAGCTGGCGGATTGCTCGGCCGCCGGCACGGCGGGCTCCGAGATCTTCATCGTCGAGGGCGATTCGGCCGGCGGCTCGGCCAAGCAGGCCCGGGACCGGACCACCCAGGCGATCCTGCCCCTGCGCGGCAAGATCCTCAACGTCGCCTCGGCCTCCCGGGACAAGCTCGGCGCCAACCAGCTGATCTCGGACCTGACCCTGGCGCTTGGCTGCGGCACCGGCGCGGCCTTCCGCGAGACGGATCTGCGCTACGACAAGGTGATCATCATGACGGACGCTGACGTGGACGGCGCCCACATCGCGTCGCTGCTGATCACGTTCTTCTACCGGCAGATGCCGAAGCTGATCGACCGTGGCCATCTCTACCTGGCGATCCCGCCGCTCTACCGGCTGCAGCAGGGCTCCAAGGTCGCTTATGCCCGGGACGATGCCGACCGGGAGCGGATCACCAAGACGGTGTTCAAGGGCGGCAAGGTCGAGATCGGGCGCTTCAAGGGCCTGGGCGAGATGATGCCGGCCCAGCTCAAGGAGACCACCATGGACCCGAAGAAGCGCACGCTCCTGCGGGTCGCGGTGCTCGACGAGGCACGGGAATCCACCGGCGACACGGTGGAGCGCCTGATGGGCAACAAGCCCGAGGCCCGCTTCGCCTTCATCAGCGAGCGCGCGGCCTTCGCCGACGGAGTCGATCTGGATATTTGAAGCGACGGGGCGCCCACGGGACGGCGCCCCGTCACTGCGCGCGCAGTGACGCAACCCAGGGTCGCGTGACCTGGAAAAACGTAGCGCCGCGCTGGGTTGCTTCGCTACGCCCGCAATGACGGCGAGGGAATCGCGGATTGACTTTGAAGCGGCGCGCCTGGATCGCAACCGCATCCAGTCCGGTGCCGGTCAAGCTACTCCGCCGCCGTCGCCTTGACCGGGTCGAAGGGTTGGGCGGCCGCGACCGTGTCAGTGCTCATGTGGAGCACGGCCGAGAATCGCTCCCCGCCCGGGCGCAGCACCAGGGCACCGGGCTCCACGGCGATGCGCTTGCTGCCGAGCCCCAGGGGGCCGCCGACATCCAGCACCACTGCCTTGAGGGCCCCGCCATCGGCGATCAGCAGGTCGTCGACCGTCCCGACCTTGTCGCCGGCCGCGTTGCGCACCGTGACGCCGATCAGGTGAGAGGCCAGGATGGTGGCCGGCTTGACGCCCTGCCGCTTGACCGCCGCTTCTGCGCTGGCCGCAATCGTCAATAGGCCGCCGCCAGCGCCGCCGGTCGATGTTCCCGGCCCGGTGCCCGGCAGCACCGTCTTGTTGCCGATCACGCTGGCATCCTGGGCCCGGGCCGGGAGCCCGGCGAGGCTGAGGAGAGCCAACGGTAGCAGGAGAAGGGATTTGCGCATCGGGGATCGCTCCGGCGCAGCCGAGCCATCCGCGCGCCGTCGGTGAAAAGCGGCCGCGGCGGCGGCTGTTCCCGTCGTCCCTGTCGCAGCGCGCATCCGGAAACGACGAAGGGCCCGACCTTGCGGTCGGGCCCCGTTGAGACGGCGCCGGCTGGGCCGGCGCCGATCGTCGATCTTAGTACGAGCCGAACTTGTAGTTCAGGCCGGCGCGGACGACGGCGAACTCGGTGTTGGCGGCGGCGCCGTTGAGGTACGCCACGCCGTTCGGGGCCAGCAGGTTGCCGTAGAACACGCCACCGGCGGTGTTCTTCTGGCGGTCGAGGTTCACGTACAGGCCTTCGATCTTCAGGGTCACGGCCGAGGACTTGAAGAAGTTCAGGAACGAGTCGGTGGGCAGGGCGTACTCGATGCCGCCGCCGACGGCGTAGCCGGAGCGGAAGCTGTCGCGGAAGCGGTTGCCAGCGAAGTTCTGGTCGTCCTGGCCCGAGCCGTAGGCGTAACCGCCGGTGGCGTACACGAGGGTCCGGTCGAAGGCGTAGCCGAGGCGGCCGCGCACGGTGCCGAAATAGTCGAGGCCGTTGCCGCTGGTGGCGACGAAGGCGCGGGGGGCCGAGAACGCGGTGCCCGGAACGCCGGTGACGCCGTAGTTCAGGGTGCCGTTGGCGCGGCGGGCGAAGTCGACATACTGGGCGTCAGCCTCGATACCGACCACGACGCCCGAGCCCGGCGTGAACTGGTAGTTGTAGCCGATCTGCGCGCCGCCGGTGAAACCGTCGTTGTTGCTGCGGTCGTTGACGCTGACGACGGCGTTCGTGTTGGCCGAGTTGATCAGCGAGCCGGACGGCAGGGCGTAGTTGGTGGTGTTGCGGCTGCTAGCGTCGAAGCCGTAGCCCGCGTTCACACCCACGTAGAAGCCGGTCCAGGTGAACACCGGCACCGGCGTGAACACCGGCGGCGGCGCAGCGCGACGCGGCAGGTCGGCCGCGGAAGCGGCGACGGTCATGCCGGCGAGAACGGTCGATGCAAGAAGAACTTTTTTCATGGTGCCATTGGTCCTGGGGTTGGCTTGAGCCGGCTGCCTTCTAGGCGCTCTCGGTCAGCGGGTCTGTCGCTTTCCTGCAACAAGCTTGGCCAGACTAGCGTGGTCTCGTCAACGAAAGGTGAAGGTTACGCGCACAGATTCCCCGTCCTGGCGTGAAACTGTGTATCAGAAGCTGCATCGACGCCCCGGCAAACCCTGAACATTAGTCGGTCGGTCGGATCGGGTGGCGATGGTATCTAGGCAGTCTGCGGGCCGTCATTGATCCGGGTGGCACAAACCGCGTTCGGCGACGCTGTTTTATTGCGGTCCGCCCGGCGCTCCAAAGCACGGTCTTGTGTCAACAGGCGGTTAACCCTGCCGGCTTTAGCATCCGCTTCAACCGTCGCCGGCTTCTCGGGCGGCGGAGAGGAATGCCCATGCTGCCGCCCGTCGAACGGCCGACGAAACCGTTCGGGACCCGCCGGCCGGCCGCGTTCGACGCGGCACCGGGCGCGACGCCGGAGCCCAGGGCGGGCGGCTCGACCCGGCCCGCGGGGTCCCTGGCCTGGGCGCTGCGCATCTCGGGCCTAGTCGGGCTGCTCGCCCTCGTGGCGACCCATCAGCTCGCCCGGCTCGGTCAGACCATCCCGGCGCCCACTCAGCTCGCTCTCGGCGGGCGCGCCGTTCCGGCCGATCCCGAGACGACCGGCTCGATCACCGCCGCCGGTGCCGCGCGCGCGACCCGCCTCGACCCCTGCCTGTTGCCCGCCCTGGACCGCCCGCACCCCTGATCGGCTGTGCGTGGGACCCGGATGCGCGCATTGCGAGATTGACAAGCAGCGCCAAGGCCCTAACTGACTGGCCCATGCGCCCCGCGGCCACGGGAGCGTTCGTGCGCCCTATCAGAGCCTTTCCGAGCCGTTGCCGCGACGGTGTCCACCGCGCCGGCCGGGCGCGCAACGGTTCCTGAACGCAGATGCCTTTTTCCGACCTGGGACTGAGCGAGAAAGTCCTCAACGCCGTCGAAGCGGCGGGTTACACCGAGCCGACGCCGATCCAGGCTCAGGCCATCCCCCATGTGCTGGCGCGCCGGGACGTCCTCGGCATCGCCCAGACCGGCACCGGCAAGACCGCGGCGTTCACGCTGCCGATGCTGACGCTGCTGGAGAACGGCCGCGCCCGGGCCCGGATGCCCCGCACGCTGATCCTGGAGCCGACCCGCGAGCTGGCGGCCCAGGTGGTCGAGAATTTCGACCGCTACGGCACCAACCACAAGCTCAACGTCGCCCTGATCATCGGCGGCGTCTCCTTCGCCGACCAGGATGCCAAGCTCACCCGCGGCACCGACGTGCTGATCGCCACGCCGGGCCGGCTCCTCGACCATTTCGAGCGCGGCAAGCTGCTGCTCACCGGGGTCGAGCTGCTGGTGATCGACGAGGCCGACCGGATGCTCGACATGGGGTTCATCCCCGATATCGAGCGCATCGTAAAGATGGTGCCGTTCACCCGGCAGACGCTGTTCTTCTCGGCGACCATGCCGCCGGAGATCGAGCGGCTGGCCGACATGTTCCTGCACAACCCGCAGCGGATCGAGGTGGCGCGGCCGGCTTCCACGGCCTCGACCATCACGCAGCGGCTGGTGGCGGTGGGCTCCGACGGCCATGCCAAGCGCGAGCGCCTGCGCAGCCTGATCCGGGGCGAGGCCGAGCTCAACAACGGCATCATCTTCTGCAACCGCAAGCGCGACGTCGCGCTGCTCCAGAAGTCGCTGGTGAGCCACGGCTTCGACGCCGCGGCGTTGCACGGCGACATGGACCAGCGTGCCCGCACCACGGCGCTCGACGCCTTCCGCAACGGCGAGACCGCGCTTCTGGTCGCCAGCGACGTGGCGGCCCGCGGCCTCGACATCCCGGCGGTCAGCCACGTCTTCAACTTCGACATCCCGCACCACCCGGAGGATTACGTCCACCGGATCGGCCGCACCGGCCGCGCGGGCCGCAGCGGCACCGCCTACACCCTGGTCGCCCCCGGGGACGACCGCTCCCTCGGCGCCATCGAGGCGCTGATCGGGCAGCCGATCCCGTGGTTCGACGGCGACCTGTCCACCGTGGCCGACCCGTCGGCCGATACCGGCACGCGCCATCGCGGCCGGTCGGGCGAGGGTCGCGGCGGGCGGCGTTCGGGCAAGTCCGAGGGCCGATCGTCCGAGAAGCGCGGCTCCGAGGGCCGCTCCTCCGAGGCCAAGGCGGTTGAGGAGAAGCCCGAGGTTCGGGCCGAACCCGCGCGGGCGGAGGCCAAGTCCAACGGGCGCGGCGAGGCCAGCGGTCGTCAGCGCTCGCGCGGAGATTCGTCCAGCCGGCGCGGCGAGGCGCGTCCGGCCCCGCGTCCCGAGCCGGTGCGCGAGGAGCGGTCGCGCGAGGAGCGTGGACGCCGCAACGATCCCGACGGCGATACGCCGATCGGTCTCGGGTCACATGTTCCGGCCTTCTTGCTTCGACCAGTCTTGGCAAAGAAAGATAAGTAACGTCCGGACATCCTAGCTTAACGTTCCTGCTACCAACCCGCCCTAGATTGGGATTCGGGCCGTGATGTCGCATTTCACCGGCGGCCTCGTACGGCGGGATGCGGATGAGCCAGGAGACCTATTCGGATCGTGACCGCAGCTTCGCGCTGGCGAAGCGCGCGCACGATCTGATCCGCGATTACGGTCCCTCGGCCACGCCGCGGGCCTACGCGGTCTGGTACGCCTACGTCTCGGGCGAGCTGCCGCTGCTCGGCGATTCGATCAAGCGCCTGACCACGCAGAACGGCAGCCTGACCGAATCCGATATCGACGACCTGCACGAGACCTATCTCGACGGACGCCAGCTCACGAGCACCACCGGCGATGTCAGCCGCGGCATGCTCGACGAGATCGCGGCGGTGACCGAGATCCTCGACCTGTCGCTCGGCTCGACCGCGCAATACGGCGAGGCCCTGCGCGGGCTCGCCCAGGACCTGGCCCAGGGCATGCCGACCCGGGCCCGGCTCGGCGAGATCGTGTCGACCCTGGTCTCCACCACCCGCGAGGTCGCGGTGAACAACCGGGTGCTGGAAGCGCGGATGCGCGAGACCCGCAGCGAGATCGAGACCCTGCGCGAGAAGCTCGAGGCCAGCCGGCTGGAGAGCCTCACCGACGCGCTGACTGGCCTGTCGAACCGCAAGCATTTCGAGGAGACCCTGAAGGCGTCCCTCGAGGCCGCGCGGCTGGGGGCCACCCCGATGAGCCTGATCGTCCTCGACATCGACTTCTTCAAGCGGTTCAACGACCTCTACGGCCATCTCACGGGCGATCAGGTGCTGCGCCTCGTGGCGATCGTCATGCGCGAGAATGCCGGCAAGCAGGCGCTGCTCGCCCGGTTCGGAGGCGAGGAATTCGGCATCGTGCTGCCGGGCGCCGACCGGACCCTGGCCCGGCAGGTGGCCGAGCAGGTCCGGGCCAGCGTCATGGGCCGGGAGCTGGTGAAGCGCTCCACCGGCGAATCGCTCGGCAAGGTCACGATCTCGCTCGGCATCGCGGTGCTGCATGCCGAGGATACGCCGGCCTCGCTGCTCGAGCGGGCCGATCTGTGCATGTTCGCGGCCAAGCGCGCCGGCCGCAACCGCGTCGTGGACGACGCGGCCGACTCGCTTTCTCAGGTCGCCTGAGAGCCGGCTTCAGGCCCGGGCCGGGATCCGGTCCTCGGAGACCGGCGTGATCGCCACCGATTCGCCGCAGCCGCAGGCGGAGGTCTGGTTCGGGTTGTTGAACACGAACTGCGAGGCGAGCTTGGTGGTGGTGAAGTCCATCTCGGTGCCGAGCAGGAACAGCACCGCCTTCGGATCGACGAACACCCGGACGCCGCGATCCTCGACCACGTCCTCGCCGGGCTTGGGCGCCTCGGCGTATTCCATCGTGTAGGACATGCCGGCGCAGCCGCCGTTCCGCACGCCGACCCGCAGGCCGGCGATCGGCCGGTCGGCATCCGCCATGATCGCCTTGATCCGCTCGGCCGCCCGATCGGTCAGCGACAGAACCTTGAACCCTGAAAACATCGTCACCCTCCCGCCCATCCGGGTTCAAGGCCCGGGAGCGCGCATTCTGACGGACATAAGATAAGCATCCGCCCCCGCCCGGTCCACCGGGGCGGAGACACAGGGCCGCGGCATTCGGCGCGTCAGGCGGTTTCGCCCACGAGCCGCGCGAAGGTGGCGAGATCGACGTTGCCGCCGCTGATCACCACGCCGACGCGCTTGTCCTTCACGTCCACCAGCCCGTGCAGCACGGCCGCCGCCGCCAGGCAGCCGGTCGGCTCGACCAGAAGCTTCATCCGCTCGGCGAAGAACCGCATGGTCTCGATTAGCTGCGGGTCCGAGACGGTGAGGATGTCGGCGACCTCGCGCTGGATGATCGCGAAGGTCAGGTCGCCGAGCGCCGTCGATTGCGCCCCGTCCGCGATGGTCCGGGGCACCGGGATGGTCACGATCCGGCCCGTGCGGAACGATTGCTGCCCGTCATTGCCGGCCTCCGGCTCGACGCCGATCACCCGGCAGCCGGGCGACAGGGCGGCGGCGGCGAGCGCGCAGCCCGCGAGCTGGCCGCCGCCGCCGAGGCAGGCCACCAGCACGTCGAGCGGCCCGGCCTCCTCGATCAGCTCCTGGGCCAGGGTCCCCTGCCCGGCGATCACGTCCGGGTGGTTGAACGGCGGGATCAGCGTCATGCCCTTGGGCTCGGCGAGCTCGCGGCCCAGCGCCTCGCGATCCTGGGTGTAGCGGTCGTACAGCACGACCTCGGCGCCGTAGCCCCTTGTCGCGGCGATCTTGGCCGCCGGTGCGTCGCCCGGCATGACGATGGTTGCCGGGATGCCGAGCAGCTGGCTCGCCAGGGCGATGGCCTGGGCGTGGTTGCCAGAGGAGAACGACAGCACGCCGCGGGCGCGGACCGCCTCCGGCAGGGCGCTGATCGCGTTGTAGGCCCCGCGGAACTTGAAGGCCCCGCCCCGCTGCAGGTTCTCGGCCTTGAAGAACAGTTTCGCGCCGGTCCGCGCATCGGCGGTGCGCGACGTCAGCACGGGGGTGCGATGGGCGATGCCGGCGATGCGTTCCGCCGCCCGGGCGACATCCGCGAAGGTCGGCGCGCCGCTCCGGGCCGCCATCGTCGTCTCTGCTTGCTCGGGCATCGTATCCTGCATCGCTCCTGGGCTCGTCCGCGCCGCCATCGGGCGCGGTTGCGCTGTCCCGACCGGACATGCGCGCCTGCCGAAACCGCGATTCCCGTCGCCACCGCGCTCCGAGCCGAGGCGAGTCATAGGCAGGATTTGCGCCCGGCGCATCCGGCGCATTCACAGGCCAAGCGGAGCCATTCGCTGGCCCGCCACTTGTATCTCCGGACCGGTTCGGGAGTAGCGTTGCCATGATCGTGGAATCGAGGATCCGTATCGCCCCTCCGGCCGGCCTGAAGCGCGCTTTCGCGGAGGTCCGATGAGCGACAGGACGCGCGACCGACGCGCCGGCGATGAGGCCACAGAGGTCACGTTCCGGGGCCGCGGGCTCGCCCTGCGCTCCGGCGGCCGGCTGATCCTGCTCGTCTGCCCGCTCTGCTCGCAGCGCAATGCCAGCCGCGGCGCCGAGCGCGGTATCTGCGAGTGGTGCGCCTACGTGCCGTCGCAGGACCAGGCCGAGCCGGTGGAGCGCGGGAACGGCTGAGCCGTGCGGGGCGCGTGGGCCCGGTCCGTCTCCGGACCGCATCGCGGACTGCGGCGTCCAGGGACCCTTGCTGTGCGAGCGGAACCTGTTTCCGCGATCGCAGCCTCGGCCGACGGGGCCGCTGGCATCGCATGCGAAGCGAGGGCGGAAAACGCGCTCCCCCCGGAGGACGACGCCGCAGCGAGCGGTTGCGCTACCCGTCTCCCGCGAATGCCCGCAATGCGTACTATTAACGGTTGCAAAAATCCTTAAGATTTCGATTATAGGTCAGGGGGGCTGCCGACCGGGAGGTTTCATGCAACCGTCGGAATGCTGCATCTTTCGCATGATCATCGCGTCCGTGATCGGAAGCGGTGTGACGTTGCTCGTGGTCCGGGGCTTCGACCCCTGGGCCCTCGTGCTGATCCCCATCGGCGGCAGCCTGGCGACCGTGTTCGTGATCGCACTGTTCCAGGGCATCAGCCTCGCCCTGACCGCCCGGTCGAACGGGAATTCCGAGTCGCCGACCTAGGGGCGTTTCCGCGCTCCTGTGACGGGCTTTCGCAAGGCGAAAGCCGCACGTTTTCCGGGTTCTCGCTCCCCGATGGACGATGCAGCGTCCGGAGAGCCGGTCCCGAACGAGCCGACCGCTTCTTCCCTTGCGCGCTACCATGTTCGCACTTCGGGGCTTGAAGCGAGCCGCGTGCCCCCTCTCCCGTGTGGTAGCGGGAACCCCTGCCTCACCGAATCGACGATGTCTGAATCCGTCCGCCCACCCGGAGAGCGGACCCGAGTCCCGTCCTGAGGCGCACCGCGGGCCGCCCGCGGCGCGAGGCGCCAGAGCCGCCCCGCGCCGTACGCCCGCTCAGGTGTGGATCACCTTGCCGTAGGCATCGAGCACGCTCTCGTGCATCATCTCGCTGAGCGTCGGGTGCGGGAACACCGTGTGCATCAGCTCCTCCTCGGTGCTCTCCAGGTTCATCGCCACAACGTAGCCCTGGATCAGCTCGGTCACCTCGGCGCCGACCATGTGGGCGCCGAGCAGCTGGCCGGTCTTGGCGTCGAACACGGTCTTGACCAGACCGTCCGGCTCGCCGAGCGCGATCGCCTTGCCGTTGCCCGCGAACGGGAAGCGGCCGACCTTCACGGCGAAGCCCAGCTCCTTGGCCTTGGCCTCGGTGAGCCCGACGCTGGCGATCTGCGGCTGGCAATAGGTGCAGCCCGGGATCTTGGCCTTGTCCATCGGGTGGGTGTCCAGGCCCTTGATGGTCTCGACGCAGATGACGCCCTCGTGCTCGGCCTTGTGGGCGAGCATCGGCGGGCCGGCGACGTCGCCGATCGCGTAGAGGCCGGGCACGTTGGTCCGGCCGAGCCCGTCGGTGACGACGATGCCCCGGTCGATCTTCACCCCCAGCTTTTCGAGGCCGATATTCTCGATGTTGCCGACCACGCCCACCGCCGAGATCAGCTTCTCCGCGGTGATCTGCTGGGTTTTGCCGTCGCCGCCCTCGATCGTGGCGGTGACCGAATCCGCGCCCTTCTCGACCTTGGTCACCTTGGCGCCGGTGAGGATCTTGATGCCCTGCTTCTCGAAGCGCTTGCGGGCGATGCCGGCGATCTCCGCATCCTCAACCGGCAGGATCTGCGGCAGCAGCTCCACCACGGTCACCTCGGCGCCCATGGTCCGGTAGAACGAGGCGAACTCGATCCCGATCGCACCCGAGCCCATGACGAGCAGGCTCTTGGGCATCGTCTCGGGGACCATGGCCTCGTAATAGGTCCAGATCTGCTTCTTGTCGGGCTCGATCCCGGGGATCGCCCGGGGCCGGGCGCCGGTGGCCACGATGATGTGCTTGGCCTGGTAGGTCCCGGCGCCCTTGGCGCCCTTGGGCGGCTCGGCGCGCTTGGACTCCTTGACGGTGACCTGGCCGGGCTGGTTGCCCTTGGCCACGCTGTCGACCGCGGCCTCGCCCCAGATCACGTCGACCTTGTTCTTCTTGAGCAGCATGCCGACGCCGCCGTTGAGCCGGCCCGAGACGCCCCGCGAGCGCTTCACGATGGCGGCGGTGTCGAACGACACCTCCTTGGCCGACAGGCCGTAATCGGAGGCGTGCTGCATGTAGTGGTAGATCTCGGCTGAGCGCAGCAGCGCCTTGGTGGGGATGCAGCCCCAGTTCAGGCAGATGCCGCCCAGGTGCTCCCGGTCGACCACGGCGGTCTTGTAGCCGAGCTGCGCCGCCCGGATCGCCGTGACGTAGCCGCCGGGCCCGGCGCCGATGATGAGGATGTCGTAGGTGTCGGACATTGCGTGCTCCGGCTCAGACCAACATGCCCATCGGGTTCTCGATCAGCCCCTTGAAGGCCGCGATCAGCTCCGCGCCGAGCGCGCCGTCGAGGACGCGGTGGTCGCAGGACAGGGTGCAGGTCATCACCTGGACCACGGCCGGCGCGCCGTCCTTCACGACCACGCGCTTCTCGCCGGCGCCCACCGCCAGGATGCTCGATTGCGGCGGGTTGATTACCGCCGTGAAGTGCTTGATCCCGAACATGCCGAGATTCGACACCGAGGTGACGCCGCCCTGGTACTCCTCGGGCTTCAGCTTCTTGGCCCGGGCGCGGGCCGCGAAGTCCTTCATCTCCTTGGAGATGGTGGAGAGCGTCTTCTCGTCGGCCCGACGGATCACCGGGGTGAACAGCCCGCCATCGATCGCCACAGCGACGCCGACCTCGGCCTGCTTGAAGCGTAGTACCCGGTCCTCGGCCCAGACCGCGTTGGCGGCGGGCACGCGGGTGAGCGCCAGGCCCATCGCCTTGATGACGAAGTCGTTCACCGAGAGCTTGAAGGCCGGCTTGCCGTCCTTGTCCTTGCCCGCTGAGGCATTGAGCGTCTCGCGCAGCTTCATCAGCGCGTCGAGCTCGCAATCGACCGTGAGGTAGAAGTGCGGGGCCACCTGCATCGCCTCCGTGAGGCGCTTGGCGATGGTCTTGCGCATGCCGTCGAGCGGCACCTCCTCGTAGGAATCCTTGGCGTAGAAACCCCGGACCTGATCGAGGGTGAGGCCGGCCGGCGCGCCGCCGGCGGGCGCGGCCTTCGGCGCGGGGGCGGCCGCCTTGGGGGCCTCGGCGGCGGCCTGCGGCGCCGGCGCCTTGGTGCCGCCGGAGGCCTTGGCGGCCTGGACGTCCCGGGCGATGATGCGGCCGTGCGGCCCGCTGCCTTCTACGGCGGCGAGGTCGACGCCCTCCTGCTTGGCGATCCGGCGCGCGAGCGGCGAGGCGAACACCCGGCCGCCTGCACCGGCCTGCTGCTGCGGCGCGGTCCCGCCGGGCTGGGCGCCCTCCGGCGCCTCGTTCACCCGCTCGTAGGACATGTGCCCGCCGCCGGGCGTGGTGTTCTGATCGGCCGGGGCCGGCGCCGCGGCGGATGTCGGCTCGGACTTCGCCTCGGCCTTGGCCTCCGGCGCAGCCTTGCCGCCGCCGCCCGCGGCCTGGACGCTCGACGGATCCTCGCCCTCCGCGGCGATCACCGCGATCAGGTCGTTGACCGGCACGTCCGCGGTTCCCTCGGGCACGACGATCTTGGCGAGCACGCCCTCGTCGATGGCCTCGACCTCCATGGTCGCCTTGTCGGTCTCGATCTCGGCGAGGACATCGCCGGATTTCACGGCGTCGCCCTCCTTCTTCAGCCATTTGGCGAGGTTGCCCTTCTCCATGGTCGGCGAGAGGGCGGGCATGAGCACGTTGATCGGCATGGCATCAGGTCTCGGGCAAGGCCGGGGCGGCCGGATCGTCGAAGGGAAACAGATCGTCGAGGGGGAACGGGACGGCGTCGAACGGCGGGATGGCTACCGTCTCACCGCGCAGGACGGTGTCCAGCAGCAGCCAGCGCCCGTCCGTGAGGGCAAAACCTTCCAGGACGCCCGCGGCCGGATCGAGCAGCCAGAGAAAGTCGACTCCGGCCTCCCCGTAGATGCGGCGCTTGCGGCCGCGATCGAGGCGGATCGTGGAGGGCGAGAGGATCTCGCACACCCAGTCCGGCGACGTCTCGATGCAGGCAGCCGTCGGTTCGGTCGGCATCCGCTGGCGACGCCAGCCGGCGAGATCGGGCACCACCACCTGAGGGCCGAAGCGAAGCTCAGGCTTGCTCATGTAGATCCAGGCATCTGGATCGTCGCGTCTGCGGGGCGTGTGCGAACCCAGGATCGCCGCCAGCGAGAAGGCAGCTGCGCCCTGCACGGGTGGCAGGGGCCCGTGAGTCTCCAGAACCCCATCGATGATCTCCGCCACCAGATGGTCCGGGACCGCTTCGAGATCCGCGTAGGTCGCCCGCCGGACAGCCGCCTCAGCCATGGTCGGAAGCCGCCATCGCTAGTTGAAGCCGCCGGGGTCGAGCCCCTCGGCCTCCCAGCCGGCGCGGATGCGCTCGAACGCCTCCTCCTCCGACATGTCGGTCTCCAGCGCGTAGGCACGGGCCGCCTGCCGGCCGAGATCGATCAGCAGCCGGCCCCAGGTCGCGGGGTCGTCGAAGGAGCGGCGCAGGGCGACGCTGACGGCGCCGTCCACCACGGACGCGCGCAGCACCTCGATGCCGCCCTGCGCGCGGGCGTCCGGCGGGATGGCGAGTTCGACGAAGTCCTGTTTGGGATCCTGGCTCATGACGCGCCGGCTGGTTTCCGAACCCGGACGGGGCGGAGGGACGGGGCTGCGGGGCCGCCCGCGAATCCCGTCACTTGTAGCAGACGCTCTTGGCCGCCTCGACGACCTCGGCCACGTTCGGCAGGGCGAGCTTCTCGAGGTTCGCCGCGTAGGGCATCGGCACATCCTTGCCGGTGATGCGCAGGACCGGGGCGTCGAGATAGTCGAAGGCGTCGACCATCAGGCGGGCCACGATCTCGGCGCCGATGCCGGATTGCGGGAACCCCTCCTCCACGGTGATGCAGCGGCCGGTCTTCTTGACCGAGCGCACCACCGTCTCGGAATCCATCGGCCGGATCGTGCGCAGGTCGATGACCTCGGCCTCGATCCCCTCCTCGGCCAGGATCTGCGCGGCCTTGAGCGCGTAGGTCATGCCAATCGCGAAGGACACGATGGTTACGTCCTTGCCGGTCCGGTGGACCCGCGCCTTGCCGATCGGCAGCACGAAGTCGTCGAACTGCGGCACCGGGAAGGACTGACCGTAGAGGATCTCGTTCTCGAGGAAGATGATCGGGTTCGGGTCGCGGATCGCGGCCTTGAGCAGGCCCTTGGCGTCCGAGGCCGTGTAGGGGGCGATCACCTTCAGGCCCGGCACGTTCGAGTACCAGGCGGCGTAATCGTGGCTGTGCTGGGCGCCGACCCGCGCGGCGGCGCCGTTGGGGCCGCGGAACACGATCGGGCAGCCGAGCTGGCCGCCGGACATGTAGAGGGTCTTGGCCGCCGAGTTGATGATGTGGTCGATCGCCTGCATGGCGAAGTTGAAGGTCATGAACTCGACGATCGGCTTCAGGCCGGACAGCGCCGCGCCGACGCCGATGCCGGCGAAGCCGTGCTCGGTGATCGGGGTGTCGACCACGCGCTTGGCGCCGAATTCCTGCAGCAGCCCCTGGGTGATCTTGTAGGCGCCCTGATACTCGGCGACTTCCTCGCCCATGACGAAGACGTCGCCGTCCCGGCGCATCTCCTCGGCCATGGCGTCGCGCAGGGCCTCGCGCACCGTGGTGGTGACCATCGGGGTGTTGGCCGGGAATTCCTCCATCACCGGCTCGTCGGCCTTGTTGGTGATGATCGCCGGCGCCGCGGGCGCCTTCGGGGCGTCGGAGCCGGTCTTCGCGGCGGGGGCCGGCTTCTCGGCCATGCCCTCGGCCTGCATGTCCGGGGTCGGGGCCGGGTGGCCGCCGGCGCCGTTGGGCTTCGGCTTGCCGCCGCTGGCCGCGGCCTCCGACACGTCCTCGCCCTCGCCGGCGATGATCGCGATCGGGGTGTTGACCGCGACGCCCTCGGTGCCTTCCTCGATGAGGATCTTGGCGAGCACGCCCTCGTCGATGGCCTCGACCTCCATGGTCGCCTTGTCGGTCTCGATCTCGGCCAGAACGTCGCCGGATTTGACCGGATCGCCCTCTTTCTTCAGCCACTTGGCGAGCTTGCCCTCCTCCATGGTCGGGGAGAGGGCGGGCATCAGGATGTCGGTCGCCATGCTCAGCTCTGCGGTCGTCTTTTCGGTAGGGGCGGCCAGGGGTTCGGGGACGCGCTAGGCGTGCGCATCCAGCAGGATGTCGGTCCAGAGCTCGGCGGGATCCGGCTCGGGATCGTTGGTGGCGAACTCGGCCGCCGCGTTCACGGTCTCGCGGACCTTGGCGTCGGTCGCCTTGATCTCCGCCTCCGGCACCCCGTGCAGCTCGAGCAGGCGCTTGCGCACCATCTCGATCGGGTCGTGCTCGTCGCGCATCTTCGAGACCTCGTCCTTGGTCCGGTACTTGGCCGGATCGGACATGGAGTGGCCGCGATAGCGGTAGGTCTGCATCTCGAGGATGTAGGGGCCCTGGCCGGAGCGGGCGTGCTCGACCGCCCGGGTCGCCGCCTCGCGCACGGTGCGGACATCCATGCCGTCGACCTGCTCGCCCGGGATGCCGAAGGAGAGGCCGCGCTTGGAGAAGTCGGTCTGCGCCGAGGCCCGGGCCACCGAGGTGCCCATGGCGTAGCGGTTGTTCTCGATGACGTACACGACCGGCAGCTTCCAGAGCGCGGCCATGTTGAAGCTCTCGTAGACCTGGCCCTGGTTGGCCGCGCCGTCGCCCATATAGGTGAGGCTGACCTTGCCGTTCTCCCGGTAACGGTCCGCGAAGGCGAGGCCGGTGCCCAGCGAGACCTGGGCGCCGACGATGCCGTGGCCGCCGAAGAACTGCTTCTCGCGGCTGAACATGTGCATGGAGCCGCCCTTGCCGCGGCTGTAGCCACCCCGGCGGCCGGTCAGCTCGGCCATGACGCCCTTCGGGTCCATGCCGCAGGCCAGCATGTGGCCGTGGTCGCGGTAGCCGGTGATGACCTGATCGCCCTCGATCGAGGCCATCTGCATGCCGATCACCACGGCTTCCTGGCCGATATAGAGGTGGCAAAAGCCGCCGATCAGGCCCATGCCGTAGAGCTGGCCGGCCTTCTCCTCGAAACGCCGGATCAGCAGCATCTCGTGATAGGCGTGGAGGTCTTCCTCGCGGGTGAATTGCGGCATGTTCGGCGCGGGCTTGTGCGCCTCGACGGCCTGGGAGCTTCCAGCCTCCGGGCTCGCGACCTGCGGTTGCGAGGACGAAGCGTCCTTCGCAGGCTCCTTGGCGGCGTCCATCGGCGCTCTCCCCGTGATTCCACGCGACTGGAACGGGGTGTAGGACAGCACCGTTTGGAAAGCGAGGGTGGACGCTCTGACAGGTCGCCGCTCTTGTCAGAGTGGATCTCAGGCATCGTCCCGAACGGTGGCTGCCGGCTTTCGGGATGCGACGATGGTGATCTCAGGTCGCGGCCGCGCCGGTCCCCCGGTGACCTCAGGGCGTGATGATGACCACGTCGTTGGCGTGGACGCGGCCGAGCACGATCCGGGCGCGCTCCTCGAGGAGGTCGCGGTCGATCTGGTCGCTCTTCAGCAGCGCGACCCGGTGCTCCCAGGTGGCGCGCTCCGCCCGCACGGCGGCGAGTTCCTGGGTGAGGCCGTAGGCGCGGATCTTGAGCACCTTCTTGGCCTCGAGGCCGCGATTGCCGCTCTCGGCCTGCCACACGAAGAAGCCGACCACGAGCGCCGACAGGGTCCAGAGACCCAGGGGCAAGAGGACCATTCTGACGCGGCGGCGGACGACCATGGCGGGAGCCTCGCGCGGAAAGGTTAACGGAGCTTTTCGGAGCTGGCGGATCGCGCCCGCCGGTTATGATTGTGGGCAGGCCGGACAGGTGGAGCGAAACCGCGCAGATGGATATGACCGACCTGACACGCTGGATCGCCGAGCACGCCACCGCGACCGATGACCACGACACGATGCTCGCGCGGGTCTGCGAGGCCCTGTGCGATGCCGGCGTCCCGCTCTGGCGGGTCAGCGTCATGACGCCGGCCATCGATCCGCTCGTGCGCGGGGTCAGCCTGAACTGGCATCTCGGCCAGGGGCTCAGCTTCGTGCCCAATCCGCACGGCGCCGAGCAGGAGGCGGATTGGCTGCGCAGCCCGATCTTCGCGATGCTGGAGCGGGAGGAGGTTTTCGGGCGCTGGCGCCTCGACCGCCCCGGCCCGGAGACCGACTACCCGGTCCTGCACGACCTGCGCGCCGAGGGCGGGACCGAATATGCGGTCCATATCGTCGGCTTCGCGCCCGGCACCGCGCTGCGCGGCGTCGCGATCTCGTTCTGCACCCGGGCCCGGTCCGGCTTCTCCCGGACAGACCTCGCGGCGGTCGCGGCGGTCCTGCCGGTCCTCGCGCTCGCGGTGGCCAAGCTCGGTCTCGGGCACACCCTGCGCGAGGTCTCGGCGACCTATCTCGGGCGTTCCACCGCCGAGCGGATCCTCGACGGCCAGATCCGGCGCGGCCAGGGGCGGGCCATCCCGGCCGCGATCCTGTTGACCGACCTGCGCGGCTTCACGGCCCTGTCCGACCGGGCCGACCCCTACGACATGGTCACTTGGCTCAACGAGCATTTCGACGCGCTGGGCGATCCCGTGGCGCGACACGGCGGCGAGATCCTGAAATTTTTGGGCGACGGCTTCCTGGCGATCTTCCCGGTGGCCGATGCCGGCACCCTGCCGTGCCCGGTCTGCAGCAGCGCCCTCGAGGCGGCCGCGGACGGGCTGGCGGCCAACGCTGCGCTCAATCGCCGGCGCCGCGAGGCGGGGCTGCCGGAGCTGACGGCCGATTGCGTCGTGCATTTCGGCACGGTGGTCTACGGCAATGTCGGCACCGAGCGCCGCCTCGACTTCACGGTGATCGGGCGGGCGGTGAACGAGGCCAGCCGGATCGAGAGCCAGTGCGAGGCCCTCGGCCACACGCTGCTGGTCTCGGATTCCTTCGCCCAGCGATGCAGCCGGACGCTGGACCCGGTGGGCGTCATCGAGTTGCGCGGCCTGGCGCGGCCGCAGAAGGTCTGGACACTGCCGGCGGGGTAACCGCTGTGGCAGGAGCGCCGGGATACCCACCCCGTCATTCCGGGGCGCCGCTGCGCGTCCCCGGAATGACACGGCGATTTATCTGATCGCCGTACCGATCCAAGGATCGGTCTGAGGCGTCACGCGGACTCCTCTGACCGATCGTCTTCCTTGCGCGAGCAAACAGGGCTCAGCCCCGAGCCAGGTGCTTGATCGCCGAGGGGCCGGCGTAGAGCGCCTGCGGGCCGAGGCCCTCTTCGATGCGGATCAGCTGGTTGTACTTGGCCAGTCTGTCCGAGCGGGCGAGGGAGCCGGTCTTGATCTGCCCGCAATTGGTGGCGACCGCGAGGTCCGCGATGGTCGAATCCTCGGTCTCGCCGGAGCGGTGCGACATCACCGCGGTGTAGCCGGCGCGCTGGGCCATATCGACGGCCGCCAGGGTCTCGGTGAGCGAGCCGATCTGGTTGACCTTGATCAGGATCGAGTTGGCGGTGCGCTCGGCGATGCCCCGGGACAGGCGCTCGACATTGGTGACGAACAGGTCGTCGCCCACGAGCTGGCACTGCGCACCGATCTTGTCGGTCAGGAGCTTCCAGCCGGCCCAATCGTCCTCGGACATGCCGTCCTCGATCGACAGGATCGGGTAGTTCGCCACCAGCTGCGCCAGGTAATCGACCTGGGCCTCGATCGACCGGTTCGTGCCCTCGCCCTCGTAGGCGTAGGCGCCGTCCTTGAAGAACTCGGTGGCGGCGCAGTCGAGCGCCAGAGCGATGTCCTGGCCCGGCTTGAAGCCCGCGGCGCTGATCGCGTCCATCACGAAGTCGAGGGCGGCCTCGGCCGAGGGCAGGTTCGGGGCGAAGCCGCCCTCGTCGCCGACATTGGTGTTGTGGCCGGCCTTCTTCAGCTTGCCCTTGAGGGTGTGGAACACCTCGGAGCCCATGCGCACGGCGTCGGCGAGCGAGTCCGCGCCCACCGGCATGATCATGAATTCCTGGAAATCGATCGGGTTGTCGGCGTGCGCCCCGCCGTTGATGATGTTCATCATCGGCACCGGCAGGACCCGGCCCTGCACGCCGCCGACATAACGGTAGAGCGGCAGGCCCGAGGCCTCGGCCGCCGCCTTGGCGACCGCCAGCGACACGCCCAGGATCGCGTTCGCCCCGAGGCGCGCCTTGTTGGGCGTGCCGTCGAGCTCGATCATCGCCTCGTCGACGGCGACCTGATCCTCGGCCTCCATGCCGCCGATCGCGTCGAGGATCTCGGTCTGCGCGGCCTCGACCGCCTTCAGCACGCCCTTGCCGAGGAAGCGGCTCTGGTCGCCGTCGCGCAGCTCGACCGCCTCGTGGGCGCCCGTGGACGCTCCCGACGGGACCGCGGCGCGGCCGAACGAGCCGTCCTCCAGCAGGACATCGACCTCGACCGTGGGGTTGCCGCGGCTGTCGAGGATCTCGCGGGCGCTGATATTGGTGATCGCGGTCATGGAACGTCCTCTCGCGGGGCCGCTTGTCGGCGGCGGCAGCCCCGATCCGGGGTGCGGCGCATCGCGGCGGCTTATCCGTCAAGCCGCGTTCGGCGGCAAGCACCGGCGTAGGTCGCGCCTGTGCACGTGTCGTGACACCCCTCACGTGCCGGCAGTCTAAATACAGGATCACAAAGGGCTCAGCCCTTTGGCGGGGTGTGGGGCGGCGCCCCATGAACAGGGCTCCGCCCTGGTCCCGCAAAAGGGCTCTGCCCTTTTGAATCCCGGACTGTCCGGATCTATAGGGGCGCCATGACCGCATCTGAGACGCTCCAACTCGGCCAGGCCACGTCCCTGCCCGCCTCGCCGGACGAGGCCCGCCTCGACCGCGTGCCGAACCCCCATGCCGATACCGACTACGTGGCGCGCTTCACCGCGCCCGAGTTCACCTCGATCTGTCCGGTCACGGGCCAGCCTGATTTCGCGATCCTGGTGATCGATTACGTGCCTGGCGACTGGCTCGTGGAGTCGAAGTCGCTGAAGCTCTACCTCGGCGCCTTCCGCAATCACGGGGCGTTCCACGAGGATTGCACGGTGGCGATCGGCAAGCGGCTGCGCGACCTGCTCGAGCCGCGCTACCTGCGCATCGGCGGCTACTGGTACCCGCGCGGCGGCATCCCGATCGACGTGTTCTGGCAGACCGGCGAGCCGCCCAAGACCATCTGGCTGCCGGAGACCGGCGTCGCGCCCTATCGCGGGCGCTGAAGCGCATACGAAAAGGGCGACCGGCTCGCGCCGGTCGCCCTCTGATCCGTGGGATCGCTGCCCTTAGTAGGGCGAGCCGTAGTAGCCATAGGCCGGGGCGCCGTAGCCGTAAGCCGGAGCGCCGTAGGCCGGAGCGTAGCCGTAACCGCCGCCGTAGCCACCGTTGTAGTAGTTGTTGGCCGCACCGGCGGCGACCGCACCGGCGGCGAGGCCGGCGATGCCGAGACCGATGGCCGCACCGGTGCCGATGCCGCGACGGCCGCCGCGGTAGCCGTAGCCGTGACCATAGCCATGGCCGTAGCCGCCGTGGAAGCCGTACGGACGGGCTTCGGCGCCGGTCGTGGCAGCGACGCTGCCGAGAGCCAGAGCGGCGGCGGTGGCGATGATACCAATCTTGCGCATAATGTTCCTTCTCGATCCGCGATCGAACATGCCCATTAACGTGGCCGCTCGGCGGTCGGTTCCAAGTTTTCAGAACCGATTTCAGGGGGAGGTTGGCTGCCTGAACAGCGGTTCATCTGCGCGGCCCGCCGTGGAGTCGGTTTCCAAGGGTCGGGTTTGCAGAACTGTCCGTCGCTGGTCTTGTGAATAGTTTCCGCACCGTTGCGGCGTCCGCCCTAAGGGCGCTGCGCATCGGGCGGGCTGGCGGGGCCGGACAGTCTTCCAGCGGGAATGACGCCGCGCGACGCATCCCGTTCCAACCGGGACTGTGCTTAGCTGCGTGCGCGCCCCTGACCGGCGCCAGTCCGGAGAGCCCCGCCATGGATGCCCTGACGCTGATCCGCGAGACCTTCGCGCCGCTCCCGGGCAAACGCCTCCTCGATATCGGCTGCGGGCCCGGGACCCTGGCCAAGCGGCTCATCGCGGACGGCGCGGCGGTGACCGGCATCGATCCGGGCGTTGCGGCTCTGGAGACGGCGCGGGCCGCCGTGCCTGGGGCGCGGTTCGAGGCCGCCTCGGCCGAAGCGCTGCCCTTTCCCGCGGCGCACTTCGACGGGGCCGTGATGTTCAATGCCCTGCACCATGTCCCCGACCCGGCCGCGGCGCTTGCCGAGGCGGCGCGGGTGCTAGTGCCGGGCGGCCTGCTGGTTGTGGTCGAGCCCCTGGCGGAGGGCAGCTTCTTCGACGCCCTGCGCCCCATCGAGGACGAGACCGCGGTCCGGGCCGCCGCGCAGGACGCCATCGCGGCGGCGCTAGATGCCGGCGCCTTCCTGTGCCGACAGGACGTGACGGTGATGCGCCGCGAGAGCTTCGCCTCCCTCGACGCCTTCCTGGCGCGGGTCAGCGCGGTCGATCCGGCCCGCGCCGCGACGAT
This sequence comes from Methylobacterium brachiatum, assembly GCF_900113845.1. Lineage (NCBI taxonomy): Bacteria > Pseudomonadati > Pseudomonadota > Alphaproteobacteria > Hyphomicrobiales > Methylobacteriaceae > Methylobacterium > Methylobacterium brachiatum. Next base: position 142,423 of record NZ_FOQW01000014.1, read on the forward strand.
CGAGGCGCGGCGCCCGGTGGTGGAGGCGGCGTTCCACGAGGCGGCCGAGCGTGAGGCCGACGGGCGCTACGCCCTGGTCCAGCCCCTGCGCATCCACGTCCTCCAGCCAGCCTGACGTCGGATCAGGCGTGGCGCTTCTTGGCGAGCCGGTCGAAGGCGATCAGCTCTTCGAGCAGCGCCGGCATATCCCGAAGAGCCACCATGTTGGGGCCATCCGAGGGGGCCCGGTCCGGATCGGGGTGGGTCTCGATGAACACGCCGGCGACGCCGACCGCCACCGCGGCCCGGGCCAGCACGGCGACGAATTCCCGCTGGCCGCCGGAGCTGGCGCCCTGCCCGCCCGGCTCCTGCACGGAATGGGTGGCGTCGAACACCACCGGCGCCCCGTGGGTCACCTGCGCCATGATCGGCAGGCTGCGCATGTCCGAGACCAGGGTGTTGTAACCGAAGGAGGCGCCGCGCTCGGTGACGATGACGTTCGGGTTGCCGGCCTCGGTCACCTTGGCGGCGACGTGCTTCATGTCCCAGGGCGCCAGGAACTGGCCCTTCTTGATGTTGACCGCCCGGCCGGTGGCGGCGGCGGCCAGGAGCAGGTCGGTCTGGCGGCACAGGAAGGCCGGGATCTGAAGCACGTCCACCGCCTCGGCCGCCGGCGCGCATTGCTCGGCGGCGTGCACGTCGGTGAGGACCGGCAGGCTCAAGGTCTCGCGGATCTCGGCGAAGACCGGCAGGGCGCCTTCGAGGCCGATGCCCCGGGCCGCGGTGCCGGAGGTCCGGTTGGCCTTGTCGAACGAGGTCTTGAACACGAGGCCGATCCCGAGGCCCGCCGCCATCTCCTTGAGCGCAGCGGCGATCTCCAGGGCGTGGTTGCGCCCTTCGAGCTGGCAGGGCCCGGCGATCAGCGTGAGCGGCAGGTGGTTGGCGAAGCGTGCTTCGCCGACCTGGACGACGGGGCCGGGTGTTTCGCGTGTCGACATGGGCTGGGCTCTACCCCGCGCGGCGGATTCGCGAAACCCCGACCCGGGGTGCGACGCGGCAGACTGTGAGGTCGTCTCGGAGCGCGTCCGTCCGCGGTCCGGTCTCGCACAGCATCAGCGCCCGGGCGGTGCCGCCTCGCTGCGGCGCGTCGGCGAACAGGCTGTCCTGATGGAGGTTGAGCGCCAGCACCTCGGCGCCGGGGACGTCCGTCCCGGTGAGGGCTCGGGCGGCGAGCCCCACCAGGGTGAAATAGGCGCGCGGCGGCTCCCGGTCGCGGGAGGCGATCGTGATCCGGGCCGGCGCCCGGCAATCGAGGCTCATCCGCTCGGCATCCTGCGCGCGGAACAACGCGAACGGGCCTTCCCGCCCGGCGAGCGAGGCGCCCGTGATCCGGATCACCTTAGCCGCGAGAGCGTCGCAGGCATCCGCGGCCTGGGCCGGCGCTGCGGCAAGGACCAGGGCGCCGGCGAGGGCGGCCAGGATGGGGAGGCGCATCGGTGTGGGCTCCTGCGCGCCGGGCCAGGAGCCGGCGGGACGCTCCGAGAGATAGCGCGGGCGCATGCAACCGCGAAGATCCGCTGGGCCGGCGATTGGACAGGACGGCGTCGATGCCCGATTTGGGCGGGCGAACGCGCGCTCCCGCCGTCGCAGATCCAGGCAGCCCATGCTCCGATCCGTCCTCGCCGCCCTTTTGGCTTTGATGCTCCCCGGCGCCGCTCTGGCCGCGCCCGCCTACGGGCCCGAACTCGAAGGGTTCGACTACCCCTTCCCGGTGGAGCGCTACGCCTTCACGTCGCAGCGCCAACCCCTGCAGATGGCCTATCTCGACGTCCGGCCGGAAAAGCCGAACGGGCGCACCGTCGTGCTGCTCCACGGCAAGAATTTCTGCGCGGCGACCTGGGAGAGTCAGATCCGGGCGCTCACCGGGGCCGGCTACCGGGTGATCGCCCCGGACCAGATCGGGTTCTGCAAGTCGAGCAAGCCGGCCGCCTACCAGTTCACGTTCCGCCAGCTCGCCGAGAACACCCGCGCCCTGCTGGACAAGCTGGGGATCGCGCGGCCGATCCTGGTCGGGCACTCCACCGGCGGCATGCTGGCCGCGCATTACGCCCTGCTCTACCCGAAGGATGTGGCCCAGCTGGTGCTGGTCAACCCGATCGGTCTGGAAGATTGGAGCGCCAAGGGCGTGCCCCCGACCTCGGTGGAGCAATGGTACCAGCGCGAGTTGAAGGTCTCGGCGGAGTCGATTCGCGCCTACGAGACCGCGACCTATTACGCCGGCCAGTGGGAGCCGCGCTACGAGCCCTGGGTGACGATGCTGGCGGGGCTCAACGCCGGCCCGGGCAAGGAGGCGGTCGCCTGGGACTCGGCGCTCCTCTACGACATGATCCTGACCCAGCCCGTGGTCTACTGGCTGCCGCAGATCGCGGTGCCGACCCTGCTGATGATTGGCCAGAAGGACAACACGGCGATCGGCAAGGATCTCGCCCCGCCGGAGGTGCGGGCCTCGCTCGGCAACTACCCGGAGCTCGGCAAGGCGGCCGCGAAGGCGATTCCCGGCGCCAAGCTGGTGGAGTTCCCGGCGCTCGGCCACGCGCCGCAGATGTCCGACCCCGAGGGATTCAACAGGGCGCTGATCGCGGGGATTTCGGTGCCGTGAATGTTCGGTCGTCTGCTTCCCGGAGCGGACGCATCGGAAGGCATGCTCGACTTGTCTATCCCATCCTCGGCGTCATCCTGAGGTGGCGACGCGCAGCGTCGACCTCGAAGGAGCCCTCCAGAAGTCGCGGTGGATCCTGGAGGGCTCCTTCCGAGGCCGAGCGATCTTCGATCGCCCGGCACCTCAGGATGAGGGGAGAGGTTTGGATGTCCGGTGTTCGCCGACGACCCGCGATGGCGGTCGTCGGAGCGAGCGGATCCTGACCCTAGAAATACGACTTCAGCACGCCGCGGCGGCGGACGTCGAGGGTGGCACAGTGGAACGAGCCGCCGAACGGGCCGTAGCTCAGGAACGGCGCCGGGATCGGATCGAAGCCCCAATCCTTGAGGGCCTTGATCAAGGTCGGCTGGCTCTGGTCGACGACGATCTTCTTCTCGGTGATCGCGAGCACGTTGATCGAGGTCCAGGGCGAGCACATCGAGATCTTGCTCATGAAGCCCTCGACCGGGTCGGGGCGCGGGGCGATCAGCACGTCCCACTTCTTGAGCACGGCGGGCAGCTTCTCGACGTCGATGTAGTCCGGGTTCACCAGCACCTTGCCGGGGGCCAGCGGCATGAACGACGAGTCGATGTGCATCGGCTGCGGGCAGCGGCTCTCGATCTCGTGGATGCGGAAGCCCGGGCCGAGATGGCGGCGCAGCCACTCGATGCCCATCAGGTTGGTCACGTTCGAGCGGGTCACGAACAGGTCGCGGCCGCAGCGGACGAAATCGGCGGCGTCGAAGACCGGCTCGAACTCGTTAACCGTGAACTGCATCGGCTCGCCGGCCTTCAGGTTCGGCACCCGGTAATCGTAATTGTAGAGGTCGTCGGTGAGCTGCGGCCGCGGGGCCGAGGTCCAGCGGGCGCCGGCGCGGAAATATTCCTTGAACAGCGACCGGTAGGCGTCGCCCTCGAAGTAGCGCGAGCGCCAGCACATCGGGCTCTCGATGATCTCGTCGCCGATGACCAGATACGGGTCGCGCGGGCAGGCGACGCAGAAGCCCCGGGAGGTCCAGCGCGGCGCCTTGAACTTGCGCGAGAAATCCACCGCGTCGGGGCGGCGGATCTTCACGCCCTCGCCGGCCAGGATCTTGATGAAGTTGTCGAGCTCCTGCTGCGCCAGCTTCTTCATGAACTTCGGATATTTCCAGCCGCTGGCGAAGCGGTAGAACGGCTGGGCCGCCCGCGGCAGATTGAAGATCACCGTGAGATGGTGAGTCGGGATGGTGGCGCCGTCGAGGGATCCGACGATCACCTCCTCCAGCGGGTCCCACTCGTTCCAGGCCATGACCGGGGAGTGAGGCGCCGGCACGCCCGGCGCCATTCCGCCCTGGGGACCGCCGGCATGCGTGTCGTCGCTCACGGCCTCGACGGCCGTGATCGGTGATTCGCGCTCCATGACGTGTGCCCCTTCTGCGACGTGCCGCGGTCTTCTGCGTAGGCGCCTTCGCCCCGCCACCGCTTTGGCTCCCGGTGTGTCAAACGGGTGATAGACACCGGTAATCCGTGCTGCAACGTGGCAGAAACGTTCTTGGTCGCCCGGACCTATTTCTGCCGCGACCGTGACCGATTTCCCGCATCAAGCCATTTGCGAGCTTGAAAGACCATTATGAAGCGCCTGACGACCTTGGCCTCGATCGCCGGTCTCTGCACAGTCGTCGGCCTGTTCATGTCTTCCGGCCTGGAGGACGTGTCGGCCGCCGTCATGAGCGCCGGCTGGGGCGCCGCCCTCGTGGTGGTCGCCCGCCTTGCGGCCGTCGCCTGGGCGGGGCTCGGCTGGCACGTGGTGTTCCCGGCGGGCGCGGCCCGGCTGGTCGACTGCGTCTCGCTGCGGTTCGTGCGTGAGGGAATCAACACGCTGCTGCCGGTGGCGACCGTGGGCGGCGATTTCGTCGGCGCACGGCTGATGTCCAAGCGCGGCGTCCCGGGCGCGATGGCCGGCGCCAGCATGTTCGTGGACCTGATGACGCAGGCGCTGACGCAGCTCCTGTTCACCGTCATCGGCCTCGGCCTGCTGGTCCTGATCGCCGGCGACGGCCCGATCGCCCGGACGGTGGCGGGCGGCCTGGCCGTGGCCGTGCCGGCGCTGGGCGCCTTCTATCTCATCCAGCGGCGGGCCGGGCACCGGATCATCCAGGGCCTGATGAGCCGCTTCGCCTCGGGCCGCGAGTGGCGCGCTTTCGGCGCCATCGACCAGCTCTACGACAGCCTGCGGAGGATGTACGGCAACCACGGCCGCTTCGTCGCCGCGCTGGCGATCCACCTCGTGGGCTGGGTCATCGGCACCCTCGAAGTCTATGTCTGCCTGCATTTCATGGGCTACCCGGTCGATTTCGCCCAGGCCCTGGTGATCGAGAGCCTGGCTCAGGCGGTCCGCGGCGCCGCCTTCGCGGTGCCGGGCGCGCTCGGCGCCCAGGAGGGCGGCCTGATCGCCCTGTGCGGCCTGTTCAACATTCCCGCCGAGGCGGCCCTGGCCCTGTCGCTGGTCAAGCGCTTCGCCGATCTCGGGGTCGGCGTGCCGGGCCTCCTGCTCTGGCACCGGATCGAGGCCAAGCTCGCGGCCGAGACCGCGGTGGAGACCGATCGCGAGCCGGACGTCGCCATCGGCCGCACGGCCAAGCTGGTGCCGCAGCCGGCGACGCTCGGCCCGTTCTACAGCTACGCCCCGCCCCGCATGGGTTCGCGGATCGGCGATGGCGAGGAGTTGAAGAAGTGCGCCTGACCCGTCGGCTCGCGGCCGCTGCCTTGCTGGCCGCCCCCCTCCTCGCTCCCGTCTCCGCCTGGGCCGCGGACGATCCCGCGGTGCAGACCGTGCGCGATCTCTACGCCGCCTTCACCGACGCCTTGAAGGATGGCCCGAGCCCCCTGCCCGCCCGGGTCGCGGCCGTGGGGCCGGCGCTCGAGAAGGCGTTCGACTTCCCGGCCATGACCCGCGTCGCGGTCGGCTCGAAATGGTCGGGCTTCACCCCGGAACAGCAGGCGGCGGTCACCGACGCATTCAAGCGCAGCCTGACCGTCACCTACGCCAATCGCCTCGCCCGGGCCGCCGGCGGCAAGTTCGAGGTGACCCCGAAGGTCGAGGAGCGCGGCAGCCAGCGCGTCGTGCCGACCCGGGTCACCGCGGCCGACGGCGACGATTCCGCGGTCGATTTCGTGGTGAATGCCGAGAACCGCATCCAGGACGTGCTGCTCAACGGCGACGTCAGCGAGATCGCCGCGCAGCGCAACGCGCTGTCCGCCCCGTTGAAGTCGGGCGGCGCCGACGCGGTGGTGAAGTTCCTCCGTCAGCGCGCCGACGGCATGCTCGCCGCAAAACCGACACCGTGACTACCGACGCCGTGCGTGCCGCCCTGATCGGGCCGCACGCGGCCATCGCCGCCTGAGGCGGCCGGACGACCGCACGGACCCGACCGGATGGATTTCACCGCCCTGGCGCTCACCGCATTGTCGTGGCTCTCGCTGCTCTGCCTCCTGCTGGCGGTCGCGGGCTGCCTCTATGCGCTGGCGGCCGCCTACCTGGCCGGCCGCTTCGCCGCCCGGCCCGTGCCGGCGCTGGCGGCGGACGCGCCCCGCCCGTCCGTGACGGTGCTCAAGCCGCTCTGCGGCCTGGAGCCCAACCTGTACGAGAATCTCGAGACCGTGCTGCGCCAGGATTATGCCGGCCCGGTCCAGGTGGTGTTCGGTGTCCAGAAGGCCGCGGACCCGGCCATCGGCGTGGTGGAGCGGCTCAAGCAGGCCTATCCGGCCGCCCGCATCGACCTGGTGATCGACGGCCGGCAGCACGGCTCGAACCGCAAGGTCTCGAACCTGATCAACATGGCCGAGCGGATCGCCCACGACGTGATCGTCCTGGCCGACAGCGACATGGTGGTCCGGCCGGATTACCTTGAGCGGCTGGTCGCCGAGCTGTCGCAGGACGGCGTCTCCGGCGTCACCTGCCTGTATCACGGCGTCCCGGCCTTCCGGGGCCTCTACGACCAGCTCTCGGCGCTGGCGATCGACGTCCAGTTCCTGCCCAACGTGGTGATGGGCCTGAGCCTCGGGCTCGCCAAGCCGTGCTTCGGCTCGACCATCGCGTTCACCCGGGCGAACCTGGAGGCGGTGGGCGGCTTCCGCCGCTTCCGCAACGACCTCGCCGACGATTACGCGATCGGCGCCGCCCTGCGCGGCCTCGGCGGCCGGGTGGTGATCCCGAGCTTCACCATCGGCCATACCAGCGTCGACACCGACCTCTCCGGCCTGTGGCGGCACGAGCTGCGCTGGAACCGCACGATCCGCAACGTCGACCCGGCAGGCTATGCCGGCTCGATCGTGACCCACGCCTTCCCGCTGGCCCTGGTGGGCGCGCTCCTGCCTGGCGCCGGCACCGGCGCGCTGGTGGTGGCGGGCCTGGCGCTCGCCGGCCGGATCGTCCTGTGCCGGCAGCTCGAGCGGGCCTTCGGCCTCGCCCCGCACCCCTACGGACTGTTGCCGATCCGCGACATCCTCTCCTTCCTGAACTTCTCCTGGGCCTTCGTGTCGGGGGCGGTGACATGGAAAGGTCATGATTATCACGTGGTTGCGGACGGTACTCTGATCCCGGACGCCGACCTCGGTCACGACGCCGGCGCGCCCACCCGCTGATCCCGGCTTTCGCTTCCTCACCCCTCCCCCGGCAACGCCCTGAGGCCTTGAACCCCATGCGCACGCTCTTCCTCCAGGCCCCCACCTTCGACGGTTTCGACGGCGGTGCCGGCTCCCGTTACCAGGCCAAGCGCGAGATCAAGTCGTTCTGGTACCCGACCTGGCTGGCCCAGCCGGCCGCCCTGGTGCCGAACTCGAAGCTGATCGACGCCCCCCCGCACAACATCAAGCTTCCCGAGATCGTGGCCCAGGCCAAGGATTTCGACCTCGTCGTGCTCCACACCTCGGTGCCGTCGTTCAAGTCCGACGTGAAGACGATCGAGGCGCTCAAGGCCGCGAACCCGAAGCTGATCGCCGGCCTGATCGGCGCCAAGGTCGCGGTCGACGCCGCCGGCGCGATGGCTCAGGCCCCGGTGGTTGATTTCTGCGCCCGCAACGAGTTCGACTTCACCGTCAAGGAAGTCGCCGACGGCGTCCCGATGGCCCAGATCAAGGGTCTGTCCTATCGCGATGCGAACGGCGTCGTGGTCCATAACGAGGACCGCGAGATCATGACCGACATGGACCAGCTGCCCTTCGTCACCAGCGTCTACAAGCGCGACCTGGAGATGGAGAAGTACTTCATCGGCTACCTGAAGCACCCCTACATCTCGTTCTACTCGGGCCGCGGCTGCAAGAGCCGCTGCACCTTCTGCCTCTGGCCCCAGACGGTCGGCGGGCACACCTACCGCACCCGCTCGGTCGCCCACGTGATCGAGGAGATCAAGTACTGCCTGAAGGAGTTCCCGCAGACCAAGGAGTTCTTCTTCGACGACGACACCTTCACCGACAACCTGCCGCGCGCGGAGGAGATCGCCCGCGAGCTCGGCAAGCTCGGCGTCACCTGGTCGTGCAACGCCAAGGCGAACGTGCCGCGTGAGACCCTGAAGGTGCTCAAGGAGAACGGCCTGCGCCTGCTGCTGGTCGGCTACGAGTCCGGCAACCAGACCATCCTGCACAACATCAAGAAGGGCATGCGGGTCGAGGTCGCCGAGAAGTTCACCAAGGATTGCCACGAGCTGGGCATCGCCATCCACGGCACCTTCATCCTCGGCCTGCCGGGCGAGACCAAGGAGACGATCCAGGAGACGATCGCCTTCGCCAAGCGGATCAACCCGCACACGATCCAGGTCTCGCTGGCGGCGCCCTATCCGGGCACCTTCCTGTACAAGCAGGCGGTGGAGAACGGCTGGCTCGACATCGAGAACGCCGAGCTCGTCGACGAGAACGGCGTGCAGGTCGCGCCGCTGCACTACCCGCACCTGTCGCACACCGAGATCTTCACCTCGGTGGAGGAGTTCTACAAGAAGTTCTACTTCCGGGCCCCGAAGATCGCCTCGATCGTCGGCGAGATGGTGCGCTCCCCCGACATGATGAAGCGTCGCCTGCGCGAGGGCGTGGAGTTCTACCGCTTCCTCAAGGAGCGTCAGGGCACCGCCAAGGCGGCGTAAGTCAGGGATCCGGGGCCTGCGGCCCCGGCGGGGAGCGGGGCGGAGCCCCGCCCCTACCCAGGGCTCCGCCCTGGACCCGCGAGAGGGCTCGCCCTCTCGACACCCCTTACGAGGTCGTTGTGAAGCGTCTTGTCGTTACGGCCGATGATTTCGGGCTGAGTCTCGAGGTCAACGAGGCCGTCGAGCAGGCTCACCGGGAGGGGATCCTCACCGCGGCGAGCCTGATGGTCTCGGCGCCTGCCGCCGCCGATGCCGTGGCCCGGGCGAAGCGGATGCCGTCCCTGCGGGTCGGCCTCCACCTCGTGCTCGTCGAAGCTTGGCCGACCCTGCCGGCGGCGCAGCTGCCCGACCTGACCGATGCCGACGGCCTGATGCGCGCCGATATGGCCCGGGTCGGCCTCGACCTCGCCCGCAAGCCCGCCGCCCGGCGCCAGCTCGCCGCCGAGATCACGGCGCAGTTCGAGGCCTACCGGGCGACCGGCCTGCCCCTCGACCACGTCAACGCCCATAAGCATTTCCACGTCCATCCGCTGATCGCCGGCGCGGTGCTGCGTATCGGCCGCGACTACGGCATGCGGGCGATCCGCGTCCCCCGGGAGCCACGCCAGCTGCTCCGCCGGGCCGAGTCCAGCGCCCGGCCCCGGCCGGCCCTCGACATCGCCCCCTGGTCGGCCCTGCTCGCCGTGCGCGCCCGTCAGGCCGGCCTGCTGATCCCCGACCGGACCCTCGGGCTCGCCTGGTCCGGCGCCATGACCCCGCTGCGCGTGGCGGCGCTCCTGGCGCAGCTTCCGGACGGCCTCACCGAGCTCTACACGCACCCGGCCACGGCCGGCGGCTTCCCCGGCGAGGCGCCGGGCTACCTCTACGCCGCCGAGCGCGACGCGCTGATCGCCCACGCCTCCCGGGCGGCGGCGGATGCGTCGGGTGCGGTCAGGGGCGGGTTTTCGGACTTTTCGGGTTAGGGGCGTCCGAAGTTGCTGCGAAGCGAGCCGCTAGAGGGTGGTCTCGCAAGGCATGGTCAACCGTAACGAGGCAGCGGCCTTCTATGAGGCACTGCGCCAGCAACATCCTGTCGAACGGGTCACGCGTCGGCGGCATCGGTTCGATGGCCGCGACGGCGTGCGAAGCCGTGATTGGCAGCATACCGATGCCGACCGCCTCGAAGAACTCTGCCAACATCCCGAGCGGCATGCCGGGATCCAGTTTACCGAGACGCGCCTTGATTGCGATCTCCCAGAGGCTCGCGGCGCTGGCCGCAAGATCCATATCAGGTTGAGCAAGTGCCCGCGATCGACGGACTGACTGCATCGAGCCGCTTCAGCGCGATGGCGAGAAGAATGTGGCTGTCGAGCAGCAGCCTCACGAGCCGGACGACGGCTGAATGAGGAAATCCTCGGCTAAGGGTTCGTCGAAATCGTCCGCGATGAAACCTGAACCGCGTGCAATTCCGTGGGCGCGCAAGAACGCCTCGCCAGCCTCGATGTCGAGTCCACGTCCCCGGCGATGGGGCACCAGGTCGAACACCGGCTTGCCGTTCCGCGTCACAACGATGATCTCGCCGCCTTCGACGCGCGCGGCGAGCTCCACCAGGGCCGTTGCTGCTTTCTCCAACGCGATCGTCGTCATGCAGCGAGGTTAGAGCGCGTCGCATTCGCTGGGAAGATGCTCGTTTAAACGTGCCCTCAACGGACGCGCAGACGCGTTCCGGTGCTGCCAGCTCGCCCCTCTTTGGTTGACCGCCCATAATGTCTGACTAAGGTCAGCTATTATGGCATCCGATTCGATCGCCCGCTTTCGCCGCTTCGCCCGTGCCGTCACCGCGGAGGTCGGCGCCCTCGACAGCTCGTTCCTCGGCCGGGGCCGGCCCCTCGGGGCGGCCCGGGTGGTGAACGCGATTGGCGCCGGGCGCATGGACGTGGCCGAGATCCGCGCCTACCTGAATCTCGATTCCGGGCTGATGAGCCGACTGCTGCGCAGCCTCGAGGACGAGGGCCTGGTCACCACCGAGCCGCATCCGGACGACGCCCGCCGTCGAGTCGCGCGCCTCACGGAGGCGGGGCAGCGCGAGTTTTCGGCCTACGAGGGCCTGTCCGACGCGCGCGCCTCGGCCCTGCTGGAGCGCGCGCCGCGCGCCGAGGAGCTCCTGCGCGCGATGGATCTGGTTGCCCTGACGCTCGGCCGCGACCGGATCACCATCGCGGAATCCGACCCGCGCGGCGAGGCCGCCCTGTCCTGTCTGGAGGCGTATTATGCCGAATTGGCGCGCCGGCTGGAGACCGGGTTCGACGTCAGGCTCTCGTGCGATCCCGAGGCCGAGGCGATGGTCCGGCCGCGCGGGGCGTTCCTGCTCGCGATGGCGGACGGCCTGCCGGTGGGATGCGTCGGGCTGAAGGGCAGCGGCGGCCCGGTCGCCGAGGTCAAGCGGCTCTGGATCGACCCCGCAGCCCGGGGCTTCGGCCTCGCCCGCCGGCTGATGCACGCCGTCGAGACGGCAGCTCGCGAGCTCTCGGTCGCGGTGCTGCGCCTCGACACCAACAGCGCGCTGCCGGAGGCCCTGGCGCTCTACCGCAAGACCGGCTGGGTCGCGATCGATCGCTTCAACGACGACCCCTACCCCGACCACTTCTTCGAGAAAACGCTCTGAGCGCTCCGGAGCCGACCTACTTGGCCGGCACCGGATCCGACGGGGCGGTGCTCTTGCGCAGCGCGGCCGCGGCGGCCTTCTCCCCCTCCGGGCGGTCGTCGTCGCCCTGCGCGGGCGGCTCGCCCAGGGTCGCCGGCACCACGAAGAACGCCGCGATCAGGGTGAAGAACAGCGACAGCGCCAGCAACTTGCCCATGCTGGCCGTGCCCGGATGGCTCGACAGGACCAGGGAGCCGAAGGCGCTGCCGGTGGTCAGCGCCGAAAAGAAGATCGCCCGGGTCAGGCTCGAAGCCAGCATGTCGGTCACGCCCGCCCGCCACGCGATCACGTAATAGATGTGGAACGCGACGCCGACCGCGAGCATCAGCGGCAGGGCGATGATGTTGGCGAAGTTCAGCGGCATGTCGATCAGGCGCAGGGCCATCAGGGTCCACAGGGTCGCGATGACCAGCGGGCCCAGGGTCATCGCCACGTCCCAGGGCTTGCGCAGGGCCACCGACAGGATGACGAAGATCAGCACGAACGCCGTGATGGCCGCCTGCACAAAGGCGCCGAGGATCGTGTAGGTCGACCGCGTCGTGGCCACGGGGGCGCCGGTCGCGTGCGGGGCGACCTTCAGCACCTCGTCCGAGAAGGTGCGCAGCACCTCGTCGTCGTTCGAATCACCCCTGGGATGAACCTCGATGCGCGCGCGCCCGTCCGCCGCGACCCAATCGGCCTTCAGCTGCGGCGGCAGGTTGTCCAGCGTGATCTTCTCCGGATGGAGCAGGTCGCGCAGGCGCTGGAGCAGCGGCACGAGATCCTTGGTCAGGGCGACCGAGGCCGCCTCGCGCATCTGCACCGGGCTGCCGGCGAGCGTGTCGAGGGTGCCGGCGAGCTGCTTGGCATTCTGGGCGCCCGCGGCCTCCTTGCCGTCGCCCGCGACGCCGTTGAGCGCCGCGGCGGCGTCCTTGAGCGCCTTGACGTTCTCGGCATCGGTCGGCGGCGGCGGCTTGCGGCCGGGATTGAGCACCGGATCCAGGAGCTGCGCCGTGTCAGCGATCGCCGCGAGCTTCTTGTCCTGGTCCCGCGGCACGAAGGTGTCGATACTGTTGACCGACGAGGTCACCGGCAGCGCCGCAAGGGTCTTCGACAGGGCTGGGACCGCGTCGACATTGGGGGCCAGCACGTCGATCAGGTTCGGGCTGGTCTCGGGGTTCTTGATCAGGTCGAGATAGGTCGCGATCGATTCCGTCTTCGCGCTGCGCAGGTGCATCGGATTGGAATCGAAGGGCAGGTGCCAGAGCAGCGGCGCCCCGGCCAGGGTCACGACGCCGACCGCGATCAGGATCGGCTTGCGCTTGCGGATGATCCACGGATCGACGCCGACCAGCCACGCGGTCTGCACCGCTTCCTTCTCGCCCTTGGGCTCGAACACCGCGATCAGCGCCGGCAGCAAGGTCAGGGAGAACAGGTAGGCCACGACCATGCCGACGCCGGCGATCAGGCCCAGCTCCGAGACGCCCCGGAAGGCGGTGGGCAGGAAGGCGAAGAAGCCGGCGACCAGCGACACGGCGGCCAGCGTCAGCGACCAGCCGACCCCGCGGGCGGCGGCCCGGATCGCGCTCTGGAGTGTCGGCTGCTCGTAGCGGTCCGCCCGGTAGCGCACCGAGAACTGGATGCCGAAATCGATGCCGAGCCCGACGAAAAGGGCCGCGAAGGCCACCGAGATCGGGTTCAGCTCCTTGACCATGATCAGGCCGAGGGCGGCGGTGACGATGAGGCCCGCGAAGGTGGTGATCAGCACCGCGCCGACGAGCTTGCCGGAGCGCAGCGCGAGCCACAGGAACAGGACGATCGCGCCGACGATGATGCTGTTGTTGAGGGCCGCATCCTCCGAGAGCGTGGCGAATTCCTCGTCCGCCACCGCGACCGTGCCGGTGAGCCGCATGCGCAGGCCGTGCTCGGAATCGATCTTGAGATCCTGCGCGACGTTGCGGATCAGCTTGGTCGCCTGGTAGCCGGGCTCCAGGGCGTTGAAGTCCAGCACCGGCTGGATGATCACGAACTTCATCTTGTCCGTGACACTGCTCTGGCCGTTGGCCAGCAGCTCCTGCCACGACATCCGCGCGGGCTTGCCCGCCAGCACCTTCTGCAGGGTGGCGTCGATCTGGCCCATGGGCTTGTCGAGGTCTTCGAGCTTGGCGTCGCCGGACTTCACGCCGCGCGCGCCGAGCGACAGCACCCGCATGACGCCGCGCAGGGACGGGTCGGCAGCCAGCGGCCCGAGCAGCCCCTGCTGCTGGGTCAGCTCCTCCAGCGTCTTGTCGAGCTGGGCCTGGGGCATCAGCAGCAGGCCGTTCTTGTCGAAGAACGGGCCGCCATCGGGCCGGTAGACGGTCTCGATCAGGTTTTTGTGGGCGGTCAGCGCCTTGGCCAGGTTGGCGGCCGCCTCTTCGGTCTCCTCGGGCGTCTCGCCGTTGATGACCGCCACGATGGTGTTGCCGCGCTGCGGGAACGCCTTCTCGAAATTGATCTCGTCCTGGCGCCAGGGCTCCTTCGGGTCGATCAGCCGCTCGACATCGGTGTTGATGCGGAACAGATGCGCCGCGACTCCCAGGCTCGCGACCGTGATGAACGCCATCAGGGCGATCACGATCCACCGATACCGCACCGAGAACGCGACGAGACCTTCGATCACGAGCACCCTGCCTGTTCGCCCCGGACGCGCCCCATGCGCGACCGGCTATTCCCAACCGTCCCGGCCGGATCGGCGCGACCGGCCCTGCCGGATTCGAGCGCCCACATGAAGGCCGCCGCGCGATCCGCGCGAGCGCCCTTCGCATTCGGGGGACGCCGCACCGCCCAATCTGGTCGCGCGAAGCGCGGGTGCAAGCCGGGCCTGTCCCGGACGGGACGCTGCGCAGCCGCTCGCCGCGGGCCACCCCTTGCAACGCGGCCACAGGGCTCAGTAAAGAGGGCGTCCCCAGATTGCAACGCGATCGCCGCGGCGCGGTCCTTGCCTCGCCCGATGTGCGGTAGCGCACTGCAATCCTGGGATGGGGACAAGAATCTTGGGATTACGGTCGCATTGCCGACGCAATGCACGTGCTGTCCTCAACCGTCAGGCGACCCGACCCGCCGATACCTCCGCGTCAAGCGCGTGTGGCTCGGTTGCGTCAGGAGCAGAATAAGTCGTTATGGCCTCGCCGAAACGGGGTCGTTTCAGATTAGTTCCAAGCTACATCGCTGGAATTCGAGTTTTTTTCGCGGTAAGCACCCCGACGCCCCGGGGCCGACGCAGTAAGGAGCCGCAATCTTGGGTATCCCCCTCCGGTACGTCGCGAAGATCGGCGGCTACATCCTCAAGCAGCACCTCACGGGCCGCAAGCGCTACCCGCTGGTGATGATGATGGAACCCCTGTTCCGCTGCAATCTCGCCTGCGCCGGCTGCGGTAAGATCGATTACCCGGACGAGATTCTGAACAAGCGGCTTCCGGTCGCCGACGCGCTCGAATCCGTGCGCGAGTGCGGCGCCCCCGTGGTGGTGATCGCCGGCGGCGAGCCGCTGCTGCACAAGGATCTGCCGCAGATCGTCCAGGGCATCATCGATCAGAAGAAGTTCGCGATCGTCTGCACGAACGCGCTTCTGCTCGAGAAGAAGATCAAGGACTACAAGCCGAGCCCGTACTTCACCTGGTCGATCCATCTGGATGGCGACAAGGAGATGCACGACCAGTCGGTGTGCCAGCGCGGCGTTTACGACAAGGCGGTCTCGGCCATCGCCAAGGCGAAGGAGATGGGCTTCCGGGTCACCATCAACTGCACCTTCTTCAACAATTCCTCGCCCGAGAAGATCGCCGACTTCTTCGACAGCGTGACCCGGATGGGCATCGACGGCATTACCGTCTCCCCCGGCTACGCCTACGAGCGCGCCCCCGACCAGAAGCACTTCCTGAACCGCAAGGCGACCAAGGAGCTGTTCCGCGGCGTGTTCCGGCACGGCAAGGAGAAGGGCCGCGAGAAGTGGACCTTCCAGCAGTCGGGCCTGTTCCTCGATTTCCTGGCCGGCAACCAGACCTACCATTGCACCCCCTGGGGTAACCCGACCCGCACCGTGTTCGGCTGGCAGAAGCCCTGCTACCTGCTCGGCGAGGGCTACGCGGCGACCTTCAAGGAGCTGATGGAAGAGACCGACTGGGACGCCTACGGCACCGGCAACTACGAGAAGTGCGCCGACTGCATGGTCCATTCGGGCTACGAGGCCTCCTCGGTGGTCGATTCGGTCCGCAAGCCCTGGAAGCCGCTGGTGCACGCGATCCGCGGCATCAAGACCGACGGCGCCATGGCGCCGGAGGTCAGCCTGGAGAACCAGCGCCCCGCCGAGTTCGTGTTCTCGCGCAACGTCGCCCAGAAGCTCTCCGAGATCAAAGCGGCCGGCGTCGACACCAAGCAGGAAGCCCGCAAGCGCACGGCTGCCTGATCGGCACGCACTATCGCGTTCAAGAGGCCGCCGCGGGGTTCCGCGGCGGCCTTTTTCGTTCGTGCCGCCCACCAGAGGAATGACCGGTCAAAGCAGACATACAGGTGTCATCCGAGTTTCCTAGCTGCGGCCAAGCTTGGGGGCGAGATGATGGCACGAGGAACGCGCGCGGCGCAGGTTGCGGGGGCGATCGGACTGTTGGTGGCAGCGGCCAGTTCAGCCGCCGCTCAGTCGCAGGCGGTCAGGACGCCGAACCTGATCTATGCCGACGGCCCGGTCGCGGTCGATCTCAACGGTTCGACCTTCGTCAATCACGGTCTTCAGGGTGTCGGGCGGATCTCCGCCTCGACGCGCGACTTCCTGGGCGACACGCTCGGCTCGTTCTCGTCGCTCGCGATCGATCCGAGCACGTGGCGGCGCACCGGCGCCGGCTATAGCGGCACGCTCTACACCTTGCCGGACCGGGGCTATAACGATCCGAGCGGCGGCCTGTTCTCCGACTATGCCGGCCGCCTGAACCGGTTCACGTTCACCCTCGTGCCCGAGCCGGGCGTGAATCTCCCGCAATCGACGGCCTCCCAACGGCAGATCACGCTGACGCCGAGCGGTGGGATCGTCCTGACCGACGCCAACGGCCAGCGCTTCAGCGGGCTCGACCCGAGCACGGGCACCACCGTGCAGCTCGGTCGGGTCCTGCCTTCGGCCGCCACCGGTCCGAGCGCCGGCCGGATCAGCCTGGACGCCGAGGGTTTGGCCCGGCGGCTCGACGGATCGTTCTACGTCAGCGACGAGTACGGCCCGAACATCTACTATTTCAACGCGAGCGGCCGGCTTCAGGGCGTGCTCGGCATTCCCGACGCGTTCCGGCCGGTCACGAACGGTCAGGTGAACTTCAATTCCGTGACCCCGCCCGATACGGGGCGGCGCAACAATCAGGGATTCGAGGCGCTCTCGCTGACGCCGGACGGCCGCAGCCTCGTCACCATCCTGCAGAGCGCCACGCTGCAGGATTCGGGGCCGGGCCAGCAGCAGCGCGCCAACACCCGGATCCTGGTCTACGACATCTCGACCAATCCGACCCCGGCGGCGCCGGTGCGGGGGTATGCCCTGCAATTGCCGGTCTACCGGGACAACGGCGATGGCGGCGCGCCGAACCGCACGGCGGCGCAGAGCGAGATGCTCGCCCTCAACGACACCCAGTTCCTCGTCCTCTCACGCGACGCGAACGGCCTCGGCACCGGCAACACCACGCCGATCGTGTTCAAGAGCGTGCTGCTCGTCGATATCGGCGGGGCGACCAACCTCGCGGGCACGGTCTTCGACGGGACGACCCCGATGGCGCCCGGCGGCGTCCTGCGCTCCGACATCCGGCCGGCCCAGGCGACCGAGCTGGTGAACATGCTGAACCCGGTCGAGCTCGGCCGGTTCGGCATGAACCTCAACACCAACCCGGCGACGCGCACGACCCTGTCGGAGAAGATCGAGGCGATGGGCCTCGTCCCGGTCCTCAGCGAGCTGGCCCCCAACGATTACTTCCTGCTGGTCGGCAACGACAACGATTTCCTCACCCGCCGGGGCGTCGTGAACGGCGAAGCCTACGATGCCGGGATCGAGAACGATTCGATCCTCCTCGCCTACCGGCTGACGCTGCCGACCTATGTGGATCCCTACTCCCTCGCGGTGATGAAGCGGACCGCACCCATCGTCCTGCAGGGGCTGGGCAGCGCGACGCTGGGCTACGCGGCGTCGGCGACGCAGGGCGTCCAGGACCATCTCTCCGCCCTGCGCCGGGGCACGGGCCTCGCCGGCCCGTGGAGCCAGGCCGGCGGCGTCTGGGTCGGCGGCAACTTCCTGTTCGCCGATCAGCCGCGGAACGGCGATCTCACCCTCGACCGGACGATCCTCCAGGGCAGCGCCGGTCTCGACCTGCCCCTCGACGGTCCCTGGCGGGCCGGCGTCGCCCTGGGCGGCGGAGGCGGCACGCTCAGCCGTCCGGGCGGGTTCCGGCAGGAGCACAGCGCCTTCACGATCTCGGGCTATGCCGGCTATTACGCGCCCGACTTCTACGTGCAGGGCATCGTCGGCGGCGCCCCCGATATCGCCCTCGACCGGATCACCCGCCCGGCGGCCTACGGGCTGACCGCCAGCGCCCGGACCTCCGCCAGCGCCCTGGCGCTCGACATCGAGGCGGGACGCCCGTTCCGGATCGGCGATTTCGGCCTGACGCCGTTCGTCGGGCTGACCCATCTGGCCGGTCACGTCGACGGCTTCACCGAGACCGGCGCGGCCGGCAACAACGTCGCCTATCGCGGGCTCAACGTCTTCCAGACCACCACCCGTCTCGGGGCCGAGCTGGCCTTCTACGGCTTTGGCGACGTGATCCCGTCGTTGCGGGTCGCCTACAACCTCGCCACCGGCCCGCAGGGCAGCACCGGCTTCGCCCGGCTCGCCAGCGTCCAGAACCCGCTGGCCGGGGCCTCGATCCCGGTGCCGTTCCTGCGCGACGATTTCGTGAGCGCCGGGGCCGGCCTGCAGGGCAGCCTGACCGAGCAGCTGGGCTGGCGCGTCGACTACCTCGCCTCGGTCGGCACGCGCGCCGGTATCGGCCACGGCGTGACGGTGGGCCTGCGCTATCAGTGGTGAGCGGGGGACGCAGCGGGGGGAATCGCCCTGCCCCCGCTGGCCTCAGCCTGCCGCCCGAATGCGGCGTCCGACGAACAGCCACGGCAGCACGCAGGCCGCCGACAGGGCGATCGAGACCGCGTAGGCGGTGACCATGTCGGTCCGGCCGAGCAGCAGGTGGATGCAGACGTAGAAGGCCAGCACTCCGAACGCCCCCTGGGCGCTGCCGCGGACCACGTCGAGGGAGGCGCGCACGCCGTCCTGAAAGCGGGCGAAGGCGATGAGCGGCCAGGAGATGATCGGGATCGGCGCCAGCAGGCCGCTCAGGCCGGAGCCGAGATAGGGCGCGAGCGTCGAGACCAGCAGCACCAGCGCGGTCGCCGCAGCCAAGCGCGCCGGCATGTCCCAGCGCGGCGGCCGCGGACGGCAGGCCGGCGCATCTGGCCCTGCCGCCTGCGGGCACAGCGCCACCACGAGCGCCATGATCGGCACGTCGATCGCGGTGGCGAGCCATAGACCGGGCCGGATCAGCCCGTGCAGCAGGAGGCCGCCGAGTATGAAGGCCGACAGGGCGGCGCAGAGGGAGGCGACCGGCCCCATCCGCGGGGCGCACACGGCGTAGGCGAGATAGCAGAGCGTCACCGCCCCGAGCCCCTCCACCGAGCCGATCGCGGCCTCGGCGGCGAAGCCCGCGCCCTGCTCGAGGGCGAGGTAGATCGAGATCGGCGCCGAGGTGAGCGGCAGGCCGGACAGCACCCCGCCGACCAGGCTGCCCCAGCGGCGTGACGCCGCCGACACGGCCCACATCAGCGTCGGGGTGATGGCGATCTTGGCGGCGATCAGGCTCATCGCGGGCTCCCGGCGCCCGCCCCGCTCACGCCGCGTCCGGCGGCTCCCCATCGTCCGGCACGGCCGGCGAATTCAAGATATCCTCCAGCTCGTCCACCAGCCGGTCGATCTGATCCTCGGTGGCGAGCACCTTCAGGACCTCGCCGGATTCGGTCTCCACGGCCAGCTCGATATGCGGCCCGACCCGGGTCGTCAGGACCCGGGCCAGGATCTTGATGGCGCTCATGCGAATGTATCCTCCGAGGCGATGAGGCCGACCGCGACGGCCGGCCCGCAGGTCGAGATCCAGTCGGGCTCGCCGGCGACGCGCTCGCGCAGCAGGTCCACCAGCAGGCGGGCCGGACGCCCGAGCCGCTCGGCCAGGCGTGGTCCGAGGAACGCACCGGCGCCGCAGACGATCAGGGGGGCATCCGTCGGCAGGTCCGGCCGGGAAAGCAGGGTCGCGGCTGCATCGTGCAGCAGCCGCAGCTGCGCCTCGGCGAAATGCGCTGCCAGCAGCGCCCAGGCTTCGGGCGTGCCCTCCCCCCGGTCGCGCCCGACGATCCGGGCGAGCCGGGTCTGGCTCTCGGGGATGGACTTGCCCTTGCGGTCGCCGCTGGCCTGCTGGTCGGCGCCTTCCGGGAGCAGGCCGAGGATCCGGTACACGTCCGCCATATGGGCGAAGGTCTCGGTCATCAGCCGGGTGCGGCGGCCCGCGAACGGGGCATCGTGGGCGAGCGCGATCACCGGGGTGCGGACGATCCCGGTATAGACGAGTTCCCCCGTCTCCAGCCGCTCGGCGTCGCTGTAGCCGGCGGCGGCCGGGCGGCCGCCGACGATGGGGATCAGGTCGGCGGTGGTGGAGCCGATATCGACGAGGAGCGCGTCCGGGGCGTGCCGCCCGGCCAAGGCCGCGGTGGCGTGCCAATTGGCCGAGGCCACGTCGGCGAACAGGTCGGCCGCCGCCTCCGGGGCGACCAGGCCGGAGCGCCCGGCATAGATCCGCACGCGGCCGGACAGGTGCTTGCCCGCCCAGTTCGACAGCGCCGCGACGCCCTCGCGCCGGTCGGCGAAGCAATCCGTCAGCTCCCCGGTCATGGTCACGGCGTGACGCGCCTCGCCGCGGGCCCAGTCGGGCAAGGCCGCCAGGGAGCCGTCGAGGGCCGCGACGCCCTGCCAGAGCGGGCACGGGACCTGGGACGCCGCGACCACCCGGCCCGCCTCGACCAGGGCGGCCTTGACGTGGACCCCGCCGAGGTCCCACCCGATCTGCTTTGCGACTGGCATGGGCATATGACCGCGACGCGCGCCTCAACGGATGATGGATTCGGGCATCCCGGCTTCGCGGTGATCCCGGTGCTCGACCTGCGCGGCGGCCGCGTGGTGCGGGCGCGCCGGGGCGAGCGCTCCTCCTATGCCCCGATCGAGACGCCCTTGGCAAAGGGCTCCGAACCCGCCGCCGTGGCGCGCGGGCTGCTCGCTGCGTGGCCGGCCCGGACCCTCTACGTCGCCGATCTCGACGCGATCATCGACGCGGCCGCTCCGGATCTCGCTACTCTCGACGCCATCGCCCGGGCCTGCCCGGGGATCGGCCTGTGGGTGGATGCGGGCTTCGCCGCGTTCGAGGGCGTCGCGGCGTTCCTGGCCGCCGGCCTGGGACGGCCGGTGATCGGCAGCGAGAGCCAGTCGGATGCCGGGCTCGTGGCACGCCTCGGCGACCGCGCCGTTCTGTCCCTCGACACCCGAGGGACCGAGCGTCTCGGCCCGGCGGCGCTGCACGACGATCCTGCGCTCTGGCCGCCCGACGTGATCGCGATGACCCTCGCCCGGGTCGGGGCCGGGGCCGGTCCCGATCTCGAAGCCCTCCAGGCCCTGCGGACGCCGGGCCGCCGGGTCTACGCGGCCGGCGGCGTGCGCGGGCCGGACGATCTGCGGGCGTTGCGGGAGGCCGGGATCGCCGGAGCTCTGGTCGCCTCCGCGCTCCACGACGGCACCCTGCGGTACGCCGAGGCCGGGGACCTGGCCTGACGCTTCCGGGCGGCCCCCGAGGCTGCTAAACCGCCCCCAGACCCAGCCTTCAAGAGCCTGCAGACGATGGAAAAATTCACCACGCTGGAGGGCGTCGCGGCGCCCATGCGGATCATCAACGTCGACACCGACCGGATCATCCCCAAGCAGTACCTGAAGACGATCAAGCGCACCGGTCTCGGCAAGGGCCTGTTCGCCGAGATGCGCTACAAGGACGACGGCTCCGAGAATCCGGATTTCGTGCTCAACAAGCCGGCCTACCGGAACGCCAAGATCCTGGTCTGCGGCGACAATTTCGGCTGCGGCTCCTCCCGGGAGCACGCCCCCTGGGCGCTCGCCGATTTCGGCATCCGCTGCGTGATCTCCACGAGCTTCGCCGACATCTTCTTCAACAATTGCGCGAAGAACGGCATTCTGGCGATCACGGTCTCGCCGGAGGATCTGGAGAAACTCTTCGAAGACGCCGAGCGCGGCTCGAACGCGACCCTGTCGGTGGACCTCGAGGCCCAGACCATCAAGGGGCCGGACGGCGGCACTCTGCATTTCGACATCGACAGCGGCCGCAAGCACAGCTTGCTGAACGGCCTCGACGAGATCGGCCTCACCCTGCAGCGCGGCGCCGCGATCGACGCCTACGAGCAGAAGCTCGCCGCGCGGGAATGGGCCTGATCGGTCAGCTCCTGGAATGCCGGATCTGCGCCCGATCGCAACGGGATCGGGCGCAGCCTTGAGGTCGTGACGAGCCCTCCGCTCAGGCCGCCTTCACGTCCGCCAGGAAGGTGGCGACGGCGCGGCTGAGGTCGTTCGAGTTCTGCGAGAGGCCCTGGGCTGCGCCGAGGACCTGGGACGCCGCCGAGCCGGTCTCGCCGGCGGCGCGCTTGACCTCGACGATGTTGCCGGTCACCCGATCCGTCCCCGAGGCGGCCTGCTGGACGTTGCGGGCGATCTCCTGAGTCGCCGCACCCTGCTCCTCGATCGCCGCCGCGATCGCGGTCGAGCTGGTGGCGATCTCGCCGACGATGCGGGCGATCGACCGGATGGCCGAGACCGCGTCGCCGGTCGCCGTCTGGATCGCGCCGATCTGCGCCCCGATCTCCTCGGTGGCGCGGGTCGTCTGCCCGGCCAGCTCCTTGACCTCGCTCGCGACGACGGCGAAGCCGCGCCCCGCATCGCCGGCGCGGGCCGCCTCGATCGTGGCGTTGAGCGCCAGCAGGTTGGTCTGCCCGGCGATCTGCGAGATCAGGGCGATCACGCTGCCGATCTTCTCGGCGCTCTCGGCCAGCACCTGCACGGCGCCGTCGGTCTGGATCGCCTCGTCCGAGGCCGCGCTCGCGGCCTGGGCCGCCCGGGTCACCTGACTGTTGATCTCCCGGATCGAGATCGACAGCTCCTCCGTGGCCGCGGCCACGGTGTTCACGTTCGAGGAGGCCTGCTCGGCGGCGCTGGCCACCGTCTGCGCCTGCGCGTCGGTCTCCTCGGCGATGCCGGTCATCGACTGCGCCGTCGCCTCGAGTTCGGTGGCCGCGCCGGCCAGGGCCTGCGTCAGGCCGGAGACCTCGGTCTCGAAACGGTGCACCACGGCGTCGAGATGGGCGGCGCGGCGGGCCTTGGCGTCGGCTTCCTGCGCCGCCGCCGCATCGCCGGCCCGCTTGGCGATCAACGCCTGCTTGAACACCTCGACCGCCGCGGCCATCCGGCCGATCTCGTCGCGCCGGTCGCTGCTCGGAACGGCGACGTCGAGGTTGTTGCGGGACAATTCACCCATCACCAGCGTCATGGCGCGCGTCGGGACGGCGATCAGGCGGGTCAGCAGGACGGCGCCCGCGATGGCCGCGGCCAGCAGGGCGACCAGGGAGATCAGCGTCGTCAGATAGGATGTCGAGAAGGCTTCGGCGGCGTCGGCCTGGCGGCTCGCCAGCAGCGTGCGCTCGCGCGCATCGATCTCCGCGACCTTGGCCCGGATCCCGTCCATGAGCGTCTTGCCGGCCCCGCTGGCCTCCCGCGCCCGCGCCTCGGCCTGCGTGCCCGGCTGACCCATCAGCGCGATCTCGGGCTCCGCGATGTCGGCCTGCCACCGCTTGGCCAGGGTCTCGATCGCGGCGATGCGGGTCTGCTGCTCAGGGTTGTCGCTCGTCAGCGTCCGCAACCGCTGGAGGGCGGCGTCGAAGGCCTTCGCGCCGCTCTGGTAGGGCGCCAGGAAGACCGGGTCGCCCGCCACCAGATAGCCGCGCAAACCGGTCTCACGATCGATCAGCGTGGTGATCAGCGACGCGTTCACGTTCAGCACGTCGTAGGTGTGCTCGGACCAGCCGATCGAGGTCTGGATGAAGGATAGCTTCCGAAAATTGATGACACCGGTGCCGATGGCGATAAAGATCAGTATCGCGAATGCGCCCACGACTTTCTTCGCGATCGAGAGGTCCGACAGGCGCATGACTGATGTTTCTCCCGATGCGGCGGCGACAATTCCCGATCCTATGGACGGCCGAGAATGAATCAATTGCCGTCAAGAATATCCACAATTTGCTTGAGACGGCAAATCCTGCGCCGCAGCGAAGCTTGTTTCCGCTTATGATTAAACAAAGCTATTCATCTCATGTCTTCGATATTCATATTGGAATTTGTAGGCCTTACAAAGTGCGTGTCCGTCTAAGTCTGTCGTCCAGCGCATAAAGGCGAGAATACCGGACTATCCGGCCATCATCACGCTTCACGCACGCCCGAGACTGCAGTGCGTTGCAGCGCGCCCGGCGAACGCCCGCGACGGGGGCGGGCCGCATTGCCGAGGACGGCCGTGCCTCGGCGCAGGGATCGACCGTCATGCGGCTGCGTGACGGTGGCGGCGTCCGGACGCCCTGCCGGTGCCGGGCGTCCGGACGCCGGCGAGCCTCCAGGCCGGACGGCCGATCATGCGCGACCTAACCGGTCCTTAACCCTCGTATTGCCTGATTCGAACACCATACAACGGACGTCGAACGGGAACGCCAGGATGCGGATTCACACCCTCGGATCGGGCGTCGCGCTCGGGTTCGGTCTGCTCGCAGGCCTGGCTTCGGTGCCCGCGCGCGCCGATTTCGACTCCTGCCTCGCCGGCCTCCAGGGTCAGGCGGCTTCGGCCGGTGTGTCGGCCCAGACCTTCCAGGCGGCCACCCGCGGCATCAGCTTCGACGACAAGGTGATCGAGCTCTCGCAGGCGCAGCCCGAGTTCAAGACGCCGATCTGGGACTACATGGCGGCGCTCGTCGACGACGAGCGGGTCGAGGACGGGCGCGCGGCCATGCGGCAGCACGCATCCGCCCTGGCCCAGGCCGAATCGCGCTACGGGGTCGACCGCTACACGATCGCGGCGGTCTGGGGCGTCGAATCGAATTTCGGCAAGAACCTCGGCAAGATGCCGCTGGTGCAGTCGCTGGCGACGCTCGCCTGCTCGAACAACCGCCGCCGGGACTTCTTCCGCGGCGAGCTGATCGCGACCCTGCGGATCATCGAGCGCGGCGACATCGCGCCGGAGCGGCTCACCGGCTCCTGGGCCGGCGCCTTCGGCCAGACCCAGTTCATGCCGACCACCTATCACCGGCTCGCGGTCGATGGCGACGGCGACGGCCGGCGCGACGTCGTCGATTCGGTCGCCGATGCGGTCGGCTCCACGGCGAACTTCCTGCGCGTCGCCAAGTGGCAGAACGGCCAGGTCTGGGGCTACGAGGTGAAGCTGCCCCGCGGCTTCAGCGTCGGCGCGGCCGGGCGCAAGAACAAGAAGCCGATCGCGCATTGGGCCTCCCTCGGCGTGACCCGGGTCGACGGCCGCCCGCTCTCGGGCGAGGGGCCGGCTGGCATCATCGCACCCGCCGGCATCGACGGGCCGGCCTTCCTGGTCACCAAGAACTTCGATGCGATTTATTCGTACAACGCGGCCGAATCCTACGGGCTCGCCATCGCGGTCCTGTCCGACCGCCTCCGCGGCAAGGCCGGCGTCCAGGCCGCCTGGCCCACCGACGATCCGCCCCTGTCGCGGGCCGAGCGGCGCGATCTCCAGACCCGGCTGGCCGCCCGCGGCTACGATGTCGGCGAGCCCGACGGCAAGGTCGGCCAGAAGACCCGCGACGCGATCAAGGATGTGGAGCGCAAGCTCGGCATGACGCCCACCGGCCGCCCCGGCGGCAAGGTTCTCGAGGCCCTGCGCGGAAGCTGAGCCCGATCCCGGTCGCGCATGGGTGTGATCCGGCGGCGCACATGGCCGCCGGGCGCAGCGATCGCGGGACGCTGATCCCGATCCCGCCTCCAGCTTGCACCCGCCCACCCCGTCCGAGGCGGGACCTCGGCGACCGCGATGGTCTCGGTGGGAGGCAGGCGCTTCTGCGCGACGGAGCATTAATCCGTCCCCGATCGCGGATCAGCCATGCAATGAAGAGATGGATCGGCGGCGCTGTAGCCGAACTGTCGTATTCATCAATATATGTATATGCATAATTTCTCGATGCCGTTGAAGGCGCGGCGCGCAAAAATAGTATGAGATCCAAACTATAGATATCGGCCGTGTCCAATATTAAATAAATTCATAATACCAATACGTTTTTTAAGATCTAAATCTTGAGTTGCGTGCGTCTGCTGGGATATATTAGTTCCGACGCGCGTTAAATTGAGATTAAAATGAACATCTCGCTCGCAAATTTGTCATTGTCGCACAAGCTTTCGCTTCAAACGCTCCTGACATGTCTGATCATCGCGCTGATCGGCGGCGTGGGATTGAAACTATACGATCGCGAAATGCGCGACGAGCGCGTGCAATCGCTGCGGACCATCGTCGAGCTGGTGCAGTCACGCGCCCAGGCCCTCGACGAACGGGTGAAGGCCGGGACCCTGACCAAGGATGCGGCCCTGTCCGAGCTGGCCGAGTCCACCATGACGATGCGCTACAGCGGCGGGACGAACTACATCGCGATCTACACGATGGACGGCGTCGCCCTCGCCGCGATGAACCGCAAGGATATCGGCAAGAACCAGATGGACCTCGTCGTCAACGGCGTGCCGATCATCCGGGCGTTCATCGAGCGCCTGAGGGCGTCCGATACGGCGATGCTGGAATACGAATATCTCCGGCCCGGACGGGAGGGCGTCTTCCCGAAGGTGTCCGTGGCGACCCGGTTCGCGCCCTGGGACATCTTCATCGTCACCGGCGCCTATATCGACGACATCGCCGCGGCATTCCGCTCGCTGGCCTTCACGGTGCTGGCTCTGCTGGTCGGTATCGTCGGGGTCTCGGTGCTCGGCTCCCTGCTGATCGGGCGCAGCATCACCCGGCCGCTCGGGCGCCTGCACCGGCGGATGCGGACCCTCGCGGAGGGCGACATCACGAGCCCGGTCTCCGATACGGAGCGGGGTGACGAGATCGGCCGGATGGCCGAGGCCGTGGAGGTGTTCCGTCAGGCCATGGTCGCCAAGGGCGAGATGGACGTGGCTGCGGCTCGGGACGCCGAAGCCAAGATCGAGCGGGCCCAGGCCCTCGACGCCCTGACCCGTCAGTTCGAGGGCAATGCCGGGACCCTGATGCAGGGCCTGACCTCGGCCGCCACGGAGATGCAGGCCAGCGCCGCCACGATGGCGCAGAGTGCGGAGCGGACGAGCACCCGCTCGGCGCAGGTGGCCGAGGCCGCGCAGGAGACCTCCGCCAGCGTCCAGACCGTGGCTGCGGCGACCGAAGAGATGTCCACGACGATCCGGGAGATCTCCGGCCAGATGGCCCGCTCGTCGGCCATGATCGGGCAGGCCGCGACGGAGGCGCAGCGCACCGACGCGATCGTGCGCGATCTCGCCGAGGGCGCGGAGAAGATCGGCGCCGTCGCCAGCATGATCGCGGCGATCGCCAGCCAGACGAACCTGCTCGCGCTCAACGCCACGATCGAGGCGGCGCGGGCCGGCGAGGCCGGCCGCGGCTTCGCGGTGGTCGCCTCCGAGGTGAAGGAACTCGCCGGCCAGACCGCGCAGGCGACCGCGGAGATCGCGACCCGGGTCGGCGCGGTGCAGGCCTCGACACGGCAGGCCGTGGAGGCGATCCAGGAGATCGGCCGCACGGTCACCGAGGTCAACACGCTGGCCACCAGCGTCGCGGCCGCGATCGAGGAGCAGGAGGCGACGACCGGCGAGATCGTGCGCAGCGTCGCGCAGGCGGCCGACGGCACCAGCACGGTGACGGGCAACATCGCCGACGTCTCGACCGCCGCCCAGGAATCCGGGAAGGCGGCCGAGCAGGTTCTGGGCGCCGCCTCCGAGCTCGCGCAGAAATCCGGGCGGCTCTCCGCGGAGATCACCCACTTCCTCGACCGGGTCCGGGCCGCCTGAGCGGCGGGCCTAAAAAAACCGGCCCGGCAGAGCCGGACCGGTTGAAACCCTCGGAATTCCCCCGGCTGCGCGCCGGGGGCGTCCCGCCTCTTACTCGGCGGCGGCCGGCGCGGCGGCCGAAGCCTCCTTGGCGGCGTCCTTGGCCTTGTAGCGGTCGGTGCGCTCGACGATGCGGGCCGACTTCCCGCGACGGTCGCGCAGGTAGTACAGCTTGGCGCGACGCACCTTGCCGCGGCGGGCGACCTTGATCGAATCGATCATCGGCGAGTGGACCGGGAAGACGCGCTCGACGCCCTCGCCGTAGGAGATCTTGCGAACCGTGAAGCTCTCGTTGAGGCCGCCGCCCTGGCGACCGATGCAGACGCCCTCGTAGGCCTGGACGCGGGTGCGCTCGCCTTCCTTGACGCGGACGTTGACGATGAGCGTGTCGCCCGGCTCGAAATCGGGAATGGTCTTCGCGAGGCGCGCAACTTCCTCGCGCTCCAGCTGCTCGATGATGTTCATGGCATAGCTCCAGCCGTTGCGCCGTGCCGCCCCTCATGGGCAACCGGCACCAGGATTTCGGCGATCCTGTTGTGAGTTGGGCGGCTCTCTACAGGATCGCCGCCGGCTTGTCGATTGGGGATGCGCGGCGCCGCGTCAGGTGCGATCCGCCCGCAGCGACGTGCGTGTCACCTCGGGCAGCACGCAGGCGGACAGGAAGGCCGCGAGATCGTCGGTGATGTGGTCGATATGCGGCTCGCGCACCGCCTCCTGCTCGAAGGCTTCGCGGTAGGGGTCGACGATCTTGGGCACCACCAGCACGGTGGCCATGCCGAGATCGTGCGGCACCGCGAGGTTGCGGGCGATGTCCTCGAACAGCACCGCCCGGGTCGGCTCGACCCCGTGGGCCTCGAGGAACCGCTCGTAGGTCGAGCGCTCGGGCTTGGGGACGAAATTGGCGGCCGCGATGTCGAACACGTCCTCGAAATGGTCGAGGATGCCGAGCTTGGCCGCGACGTTCTCGGCGTGCCGGCGCGAGCCGTTGGTCAGGATCAGCTTGCGGCCGGGCAGCCGCTCGATCGCGTCGCCGAGATTCTGGTCGAGCTTGATCGTCGAGTGGTCGATGTCGTGGGCGAAATCGAGGAAGTCGTGGGGATCGACCCCGTCCTCGGTCAGCAGGGCCGTCAGGGTCGTGCCGTAGCGGTGGTAGAAGTATTTCTGCAGGGCGCGGGCCGAGATCCCGTCGAGCCCGTAGAGACGCATGACGTAGAGCGTGATGCGCTCGTCCACCTGCGGCCAGACCTGCGCGTCGCTCGGATACAGCGTGTTGTCGAGGTCGAACACCCAGGTGTCGACATCGGAAAACCCCCGGGCGGCGGGAGTGGTGAACTGGGCTTTCTCCGGGTGGTGCACCGTGTCCCTTTGAAATCCTGATCCGGCGGGATTCTAGGGCCATGCCCGATCGCGTTGCAATCGGATGCGGTCCTCACCCCTCGGTGCGGCGCGGACCCGGCCGCCGATCCTCGCGGAATCGGCGGCCTGGGAATGGTCAGGCTCGCAGCGCAGGCTTGCGCCAGCCTGAGCCCGGACAACGACAATGCGCGGGCGGAGCGGGCGTTTCCGCGTCCGATTGGCCCATCGCCGTCCGCTTCGTGGCGACTGCCAGCTCAGCCCCGCCGGATCAGCGTGCCGGCACCGTAATCGGTGAACAGCTCCAGCAGCACCGCGTGGTTGACCTTCCCGTCCAGGATCACGACCGCCTCCACGCCGCGCTCGATCGCGTACATGCAGGTCTCGATCTTGGGGATCATGCCGCCCGTGATGGTGCCGTCGGCGATCAGGCGCCGGCAATCCTCCACGGTCAGCTCGGGAATCAGCTTCTTGTTCTTGTCGAGCACGCCCGGGACATCGGTGAGCAGCAGCAGGCGCTTGGCCCGCAGCGCGCCCGCGATGGCGCCCGCGAAAGTGTCGGCGTTGACGTTGTAGGTCAGCCCGTCGGCCCCGTAGGCCACCGGGGCGAGGACCGGGATCAGCTCCGCCTTCAGCACCGCGTCGAGCACGCCGCGCTCGACATGGTCCGGCTCGCCGACGAGGCCGAGATCGATGGCCTGCTCGGTGTGATTCTCGGGATCGATCACGGTCTTCATCGCCCGCTTGGCGCGGACCATGTTGCCGTCCTTGCCGCACAGGCCGATGGCCCGGCCGCCCTCGGCCGAGATCCAGCCGACGATCTGCTTGTTGATCGAGCCGGCCAGGACCATCTCGACCACCTCGACGGTGGCCTCGTCGGTGACCCGCAGGCCGCCGCGGAACTCGGACTGGATGCCGAGCCGGTCGAGCATCTTGCCGATCTGCGGGCCGCCGCCATGCACCACGATCGGCTTCACGCCGGATTGCTCCAAGAGGACGATGTCCTCGGCGAAATCCTCGGCCGCCGCGCGGTCGCCCATGGCGTGGCCGCCATACTTGATGACCACGATCTCCTGGTCGTAGCGCTGCATATGGGGCAGCGCCTGAGACAGGACTTCGGCGCGCACGTGCACGTTCGGCAATTCGGTCATCGCGGTCCTTCGCCGATCCTTTGAATGAGCCTCGGAGGGGGCTTGGGAGGGGGCTTGAAAGGGGGCTTGGCGGCGCCCGGCCTCGCCCGGCCGGCGGGCGCGCTTCTACAGGAAACCGCCCGCGCTGCGAACCCGCGAACACATATGTTCGGGGGCCGCGGCGGCGACAAGCTCCGGCCGGCGTCAAGCCGGCTTCGGGTCCACTGTCAAAAAACAGTCGTGTTTCCGCGGTGTTGCATCGTCGCGACAGAAACGGACGCTGCCGCGCGGCCCGGGTTGCATCGCCGCTGGTCCCGGATCATGCTGCATTGCAGCAAGCCGCGCGGCGGGCTGCCGGGAGGGCCGGATGCGGATTGCGATGATTGGGGCCGGGTATGTCGGCCTGGTATCCGGGGCGTGCCTGGCCGATTTCGGCCACAGCGTGGTCTGCATCGACCGCGACCCGGACAAGATCGCCAGCCTGAACGCCGGCCGCATGCCGATCTACGAGCCCGGCCTCGACGCGCTGGTCGCCGAGAACGTCCGCCAGGGCCGGCTCGCCTTCGGGACGAGCCTGCGCGAGGCGGTCGCTGAAGCGGATGCGGTGTTCATCGCCGTGGGGACGCCCTCGCGCCGGGGCGACGGCTTCGCCGACCTCTCCTTCGTGTTCGATGCCGCCCGCGAGATCGCCGCGGCTCTGTCGGGCTTCACCGTTGTGGTGACCAAGTCGACCGTGCCGGTGGGCACCGGCGACGAGGTCGAGCGCATCATCCGCGAGATCCGGCCCGAGGCGGACGTCGCCGTGGCGTCGAACCCGGAATTCCTGCGCGAAGGCGCGGCGATCTCCGACTTCAAGCGCCCGGACCGCATCGTGGTCGGCACCGAGGATCCCCGGGCCGAGGCGGTGATGCGCGAGGTCTACCGGCCGCTCTATCTCAACGCCGCGCCGATCGTGGTGACGAGCCGGCGCACCGCGGAACTGACGAAATACGCCGCCAACGCGTTCCTGGCGGCCAAGATCACCTTCATCAACGAGATGGCGGATCTGTGCGAGGAGGTCGGTGCCGACATCCAGCAGGTCGCCCGCGGCATCGGGCTCGACAACCGCATCGGCAGCAAGTTCCTGCATGCCGGCCCCGGCTACGGCGGCTCGTGCTTTCCCAAGGACACGCTCGCCCTGGTCAAGACCGCCCAGGATGCCGGCGCGCCCCTGCGGCTGGTCGAGACCGTCGTGGCGGTCAACGACCAGCGCAAGCGCGCCATGGCCCGCAAGGTGATCAAGGCCTGCGGCGGCAGCGTCCGGGGCAAGACCGTGTCGCTGCTCGGCCTGACCTTCAAGCCCGACACCGACGACATGCGCGAGGCGCCGTCCCTGTCGATCGTGGCGGGCCTGCAGGATGCCGGCGCCAAGGTCCGCGCCTACGATCCGGAAGGGATGGAGCAGGCGCGCGCCCTGATGCCGGATGTGGATTATGCCGAGAACGCCTATGCCTGCGCGGAGGGGGCGGACGCGCTGGTGATCGTCACCGAGTGGAACGCCTTCCGGGCGCTCGACCTCGACCGGCTGCGCCAGATCATGGCATCCGCCGGCCCCGCCCCGGTGCTGGTCGACCTGCGCAACATCTACGACCCCGAAACGGCCGAGCGCCACGGTTTCACCTATCGCGGCGTCGGACGATCCAAGGATAGTGCCAAGGATAAGGCCGGTCCGGACGCGTCTTGAGCGTCGGCCCGACGGCGTCGAGCCGTCGCATTGCGGCGCCTGATCTGCAGGCTGCTGCAAAGATGTCTTTGGAAAACCCCGGCGGCACCGCTAGACGGGGCCCGCCTGCCGGCGCGCAACTGTGGCATTTCGATGGTCGCGTGACCGTCTCAACAGGCGGTGAAGCGATGCAAACTTGGCATTTCGGGCGTCGGCACTGGACTGCATTCTGATGAATACATGTCACAGGCCACCGCAATCTGCCCGAGCAGGGATGACGTTGCCTGGGGGCAGGTTGGACACCGCAATGGTGCCACAGTAAGGGGTGAGAGGGTACTCACTCGTCGCGAGCCGAGCCGACTTCCGATAACGAGCGTGTGCGAACCGAACGTGACACAACGTACAGATATTGCGATCGTCGGACGCGCATGCCGACTGCCCGGGGCCCCCAACGTCGACGGGCTGTGGCAACTCCTGTCCGAGGGCCGCTGCGCCGTCAGCAAGGTCCCGAGTGACCGCTTCTCCCTCGACCGGTTCGCGCATCCGCGCGCCCAGGAGCGCGGGAAGAGCTACACCTGGGCCGCGGGCATCATCGACGACATCTGGTCGTTCGACCCGGCCGTCTTCGGCATTTCGCCCCGCGAGGCCGAGCAGATGGATCCGCAGCAGCGGATGCTGCTGGAACTGACCTGGGAAGCGCTCGAGGATGCGGGCCTGCGCCCGTCGAGCGTGGCCGGCAGCAACATCGGCGTATTCGTCGGCGCCTCCTCGCTCGATTACGGCAACCTGCGCATCCTCGATGCGGCCTCGGGCGACGCCTACGCGGCCACCGGCAACACGCTTTCGATCATCTCGAACCGCATCTCGTACATCTTCGACCTGAAGGGCCCGAGCTTCACGGTCGATACGGCCTGCTCGTCCTCGCTCGTCGCCTTCGACAACGCCGTGCAGGCGATCCAGTCCGGCCGCGTGGACACCGCCGTCGTGGCCGGCGTCAACGTGCTGGCGAGCCCGTTCAACTTCATCTGCTTCTCCACCGCGCAGATGCTCTCGCGCACCGGCCTGTGCCAGGCGTTCTCGAAGAACGCCGACGGCTACGTGCGCTCGGAGGGCGGCGTGGTGTTCGTGCTGCAATCGGCCGAGGCCGCGCGGCGCAACGGCGCCACCGTGCGCGCCCGGATCGTGGCGTCGGGCATCAATTCCGACGGCCGCACCACCGGCATCTCGCTGCCGTCGGGCTACGCTCAGGGCGCCCTGCTGGAGCGCGTGTACCGCGACGCGGGCATCCGTCTCGACGATCTCGCCTTCATGGAGGCGCACGGCACCGGCACGCCGGTGGGCGATCCGATCGAGGCCTCGGCCATCGGGACGAAGCTCGGGCGCGGCCGCCAGGCGCCGCTGCCGATCGGCTCGATCAAGACCAATATCGGCCACACCGAGCCGGTCTCCGGCCTCGCCGGCCTGATGAAGGCGACGCTGGCGCTGGAGCACGATCTCGTGCCGCCGTCGCTGCACGCGGCCGAGCTCAATCCCGACATCCCGTTCGACGAGCTTAACCTGAGCGTCGTCCGCGAGGCACTGCCGATCAACCGCGGTCCGCGCGAGCGCTATGCGGGCGTGAACTCCTTCGGCTTCGGCGGCACCAACGCGCACGTCGTGATCACCGACGGGAATTCGGGCGCGCAGGCGGAGGCCGATGCGCCGGCGCCGTCCGCCCAGGTGCTGCTGCTTTCGGCCCAGAGCCGCGCCGCCCTGAACGAGCTCGCCCTCGATTACGCCGAGCGCCTCGAAGCCGAGCCCGACCGGGTCGCCACGGTGGCCGCCGCCGTGGCGCATCGCCGCGAGCGCATGCCCGCCCGCCTGGCGATCGCGCTGGACGGCAAGACCGACGTCGCCGCGGCTCTCCGCGCGGTCGGCGAGGGCGAGGACGCCCAGGACGCCTTCACCGGCACCGCGGTGGACCGCGCCGCCGAAGTGGCCTTCGTCTATTCCGGCAACGGCAGCCAGTGGGCCGGCATGGGCCGCGAGGCCTACGAGGAGAACCCGACCTTCCGGGCCGCCTTCGACCGGGTCGACACCCTGTTCCAGACCTATGCCGACTGGTCGCTGAAGCAGGCCCTCTACGCCGAGGATCTGGACGAGCGCCTGGCGCTCACCAGCGTCTCGCAGCCGCTGATCTTCGCCATCGAGAGCGCCTCGACGGCGGCCCTCAAGGCCAAGGGGCTGATCCCCTCCTACGTGCTCGGCCACAGCGTCGGCGAGATCGCCGCCGCCGAGGCGGCCGGCATCCTCAGCCTCGAGGATGCGGTCCGGGTCATCTACTACCGCAGCCACCATCAGGAGACGACGCACGGCCAGGGCACCATGGCGGTGCTGCTGATGCCGGCCGAGGAGGTCGAGTCCTTCCTCAAGGATTACCCGTCGCTCGACATCGCCGCCTATAACAGCCCCAAGGCCGTCACGGTCGCCGGGCCGGTCGCCGATATCGAGGCCGCCCTCAAGGCCCTGTCGCGCAAGCGCCGCCGCGGCCGCAAGCTCGACCTCGCCTACGCCTTCCACGGCAGGCTGATGGACCCGACCGAGAAGCCGCTGCTGCGCGACCTCGCCGGGCTGAAGGCCCGCGCCGGCACCACCGCGATGGTCTCCACCGTCACCGGCAGCGTGCTGGAGGGCGACAATTTCGGCGCCGGCTACTGGTGGCGCAACATCCGCGAGCCGGTGCGCTTCAGCGAGGCCGTGCAGGATGCCACCCGTCGCGGCGCCCGCGTCTTCGTCGAGGTCGGCCCGCGCGCGACCCTGATGTCCCATGTCGGCGACGCCGTCGAGCCGCTCGGCATCGAGACCGCCACGGTCGGCGTGATGCACCGCAAGGCGTCGGGCGGCGACCCGATCGCCAAGGCGGTCAGCGCCGCCCTGGTCCAGGGCGCGCAGGTCGACGAGTCGCTGATCTTCGGTGCCGCGCCCCGGGGCGATGTCCGCCTGCCCACCTATCCGTGGCAGCGGCGCCCGTTCCGCCTGGCCGACACCCCCGAGAGCGTCGGCGCCATGAGCGCCCGCCCCTACCACCCGCTGATCGGCTCGCGGACCACCTTCGACGGCCTGGAGTGGAACGGCTTCGTCGATCCGGCCACCCTGCCCGAGCTGGAGGATCACCGGGTCGACGGCCAGGTGATCATGCCCGGCGCCGGCTTCGTCGAGATGGCGCTGGCCTGCGTCCGCGAGGCGATGCGCCACGACGAGGTGGTGCTGGCCGATTTCGAGATCCTCTCGCCGATGGTCTTCGCCGAGGAGGCCCTGCGCGAGGTCGCGGTACGCCTGTCCGGCACCGGCAACGGCATCCAGGTCCTCAGCCGCCCGCGCCTGACCCAGACCCCCTGGCAGCTCCACGCTCAGGCCAAGATCGTCGACGGCACGTTCACGGCCCCGAAGGCGCCCGACCTGGACGGGTTCGACTTCGACAGCGCCGGCGAGCAGGTCCTGAGCGGTGAGGCGCTCTACGCCCGGGCTCGCGCTTCGGGCCTCGGCTTCGGCCCGAGCTTCCAGCAGGTCGCCATGAGCGCCCGGCTGGATGACGCCACCATCGTCTCCGACCTGCTGCCGGCCGAGCCCGACACCCGCTTCGCCCTGGTCCCGCAGCGGCTCGACGCCTGCTTCCACGGGTTGATCCTGCTCTTCGCCGACCTGCTCGGCGAGAATGCCGGCAAGGCCTACATCCCGGTGCGCTTCGGCGAGGTGCGTCTGCTGCGCCCCGGCGCCGTGATCGCCCGCTCGATCATCCGGACGCGCCGCTGCAACGAGCGGTCGATCCTGGCCGACTTCACCCTGCTCGACGCCGACGGCGCGGTGGTCGCGACCATCCGCGAGGGCCGCTTCCAGGCCCTGCGTGCCAAGGGCGGCGGCGACCTCTCGGCCTTCGCGATCTCGCAGGTGCCGGAACTCGCCACCGAGCCGACCGCGATCCCGATGGAGCGCCGTCCGAGCGTGGCCGCGCGCCTGCGTCCGCTCACCGCCGAGGCGAAGGGGCCGGCCGATGCCGCCCTGTCGCCGGGTCACCTGCTGCTCGAAGGCTGGGCGACGTCGCTGGCCTACCGCCTCGCCTCAGGGCTGGCGGAAGGCGAGACCGTCTCGGTCACCGACCGGCGCGTGCCGGAGGCCCTGCGCCCCTGGCTGCTGAACGCCCTCTACGCCCTGGAGAGCAGCGGCCTGGCCGAGCGTGCCGGCCAGAACTGGACCCTGGGTGACGGCTCGGCGCTGCCGGCGCCGGACGAGATCATGCGCTGGATCGCCGGCGACCATCCGGATCTCTCCGCCGAGCTGGTGCTGATCGCCGATGTCGGCGCCATGGTCGACCGCCTGCTCGCGGGCAAGCTGACCGAGGCCCCGGCCCTGCCGCAGGGCGCCATCGACGCCTTCGTGATGCGCTCGGCCACCGCGCGCCACACCGCCGACCTGGTCGCCGAGCTGATCGAGAAGAGCCGCGGCCAGCTCCCGAAGGAGCGCGCCCTGCGGGTCCTGCAGGTCGGTTTCGGCCCGCTCTCCGCCCAGGCCGCGGCCTTCGCCGCCGCCGCCGAGGCCCGTCTCACCGTGTTCGAGGCCGACCGCCGGCTCGCCGAGCGCGCCCGCCTGTCGCTCACCAACGGCGCCGCCGTGGTCGAGGCGGCCGACGAGCTCGCCCCCGGCAGCTTCGACCTGATCCTGGCGGCCGGCAGCCTGCATCGCGGCGAGCGCGCCCTGCCGGGCCAGCTCGCCGGGGCGCTCGCCACCGGCGGCCTGCTGGTGGCCGTGGAGCCGGGCGCGTCCCTGTTCCGCGACCTCGTGTTCGGCCTCACCAGCGGCTGGTTCGAGGAAGCCGTCGGCGGCATGCCGGTCGGGCGCCTCGAGGATATCGAGGGCTGGCAGCGCACGCTCAGCGCCCATGGCCTGGTCAAGGTCGCGGTCGAGCGGGCGGCCTCCGCCAACGGCGACGACCTGCTGCTGGTCGCCGAGGCTCCGGTCCGTCCGGGCCCCGCCCCGGCCCAGACCTTCGCCTTCGTGATCGGGTCGGACGACGAGTTCGCGGCCGAGACCGCCTCCTCCCTGGCGACCCTTCTGGTCGCGGGCGGCGTGCATGTCTCGATCATCCTCGACTCCGAGACCTCGCTGATGGAGCTGGAGAAGGAGACCCCCGACACGGTGGTGTTCCTGGCCGGCGCCTTCACCCGCGGCGGCGAGGCGGCCGAGCGGCTGCGCGACCGCTGCCTCAGCCTGAAGCGCTGCGCCGAGCATCTCGGCGCCCGCCCGACCCGCCTCTGGGTCGTGGCGCCGGGCGCCACCCGCGATCGCGGCGGCCAGACCACCAACATCGAGGCCGGCGTGTGGGCCTTCTCCCGCACCCTGGCCAACGAGGCGCCGAACCTCGACGTGCGCCGGATCGACCTCTCGCCCGAGATGTCGTCGAAGCGCGCCTCCGAGCGCCTGCGCGACCTCATCCTCTCCGGCACGCCGGAGACCGAGATCGTGCTCGACGACGAGCGGACGCAGGTCGTGCGCTTTCATGCCGGCCGGCCGAAGCACCGGGATCCGGCGGATGCCGTCCCGGCCGAGGCCGCGCGCCTGGAGCGCAGCAACACCGGCGGCCTCAACGAGATGGTCTGGGGTCCGGCCGAGCGCCGCACCCCCGGCAAGGGCGAGATGGAGATCGCGGTCGAGGCCACCGGCCTCAACTTCCGCGACGTTCTGTGGGCGCTCTCGATGCTGCCCGAGGAGATCCTGGAGGACGGCTTCGCCGGCCCGCGGCTCGGCCTCGAATGCGCCGGCCGGGTCACGGCCGTCGGTCCGGGCGTGAAGGGCTTCAAGGTCGGCGACCCCGTCGTCGCCTTCGCCCAGTCGGGCTTCGCGACCCACATCGTGGTGCCCGAGCTCGTGGTCGCGCCGAGCCCGCAGGGTCTCGACCCGATGGCGGCGGCGACCGTGCCGGTGGCCTTCCTCACCGCCTATTACGGCCTCGTCTCCTGCGCCCGGATGCGGCGCGGCGAGTGGGTGCTGGTCCATGGCGGCGCGGGCGGCGTCGGCCTGGCCGCGCTGCAGATCGCCAAGCTGAAGGGCGCACGGGTCATCGCCACCGCCGGTTCCCGCGAGAAGCGGGCCCTGGTGAAGGCGCTCGGTGCCGAGCACGTGCTCGATTCCCGCTCCCTCGCCTTCGTGGACGAGGTCCGCGCGATCACCGGCGACGGCGTCGACATCGTGCTGAACAGCCTGTTCGGCGAGGCGATGGAGCGCTCGCTCAACGCGCTGCGGCCGTTCGGCCGCTTCGTCGAGCTGGGCAAGCGCGACTACGTCGCCAACACCCACATCGGCCTGCGCCCGTTCCGGCGGAACCTCAGCTACTTCGGCGTCGATCTCGACCAGGTGATCCAGCACCAGGGCGACGACGGTGCGCGGATGTTCCGCGAGGTGATGGCGCTGTTCAACGACGGCGGCCTCAAGCCCCTGCCCTACCAGCCGTTCACGGCGGCCGAGACTTCGGACGCCTTCCGGCTGATGCAGCAATCCGGGCATATCGGGAAGATCGTGATCAGCCCGCCCAAGGCCGGCACGATCATCAAGGATACGCGCCGTCCGTTCACGGTCTCGGAGAGCGGCGTCCACCTCGTCACCGGCGGGCTCGGCGGCTTCGGCTTGGAGGCGGCGCGCTGGCTCGTCGACAAGGGGGCCAAGCACCTCGTGCTCGCCGGCCGCAAGGGCGCGACCACCGACGAGGCCAAGGCGATCGTCGCCGAGCTCACCGGGCGCGGCGTGAAGGTCGAGGCCAAGGCGGTGGACATCACCAGCCGCTCGGCGGTCGACCGGCTGCTGGCGGAGATTGAGCAGGGCGGCAAGAAGCTCGCCGGCGTGCTCCATGCCGCCGCGGTCCTGCAGGACGGCCTGATCGCCAACATCGACGCCGCGGCGCTCGACACGGTGATCGGCCCGAAGGTGATCGGCGCCCAGCACCTGGACGCCGCCACCCGGGACCGGACCCTCGACTACTTCGTGATGTTCTCGTCGGCGACGACGTTCATCGGCAATCCCGGCCAGGGCTCCTACGTGGCCGCCAACGGCTTCATGGAAGGCCTGGCTCGCCAGCGCCGCCGCCGCGGCCTGCCGGCTCTGGCGGTCGCCTGGGGTGCGATCGGCGATGTCGGCATGCTCGCCCGCAACAAGGCGGTCATGGAAGGTCTCGCCGGCCGCGTCGGCGTCACCCCGATGGAGGCCCGTCGCTGCCTCGAGCTGATGGCCGACGCCCTGGAGGCCCAGGGGACCTCGCCGGACGAGGCGGTGATCGCCATCGCGGCGATGCATTGGGGCAAGGCGCGCGAGCGCCTCGCCACCATGCGCTCCCCGAGCTACGCCGATCTCGGGTCGGACCAGCAGGTGGAGGCCGGCGGCGTCCAGGCGATCAATATCGGCGCGCTCCTCAAGGGGGGCGACGTCGACGCGGTCCGCAAGACCGTGTCCGACGCGATCGTCGAGGACATCGCCCGCATCCTGCGCCTGCCCAAGGACGATATCAGCCGCGTGCGCCAGCTCTCCGAGATCGGCCTCGACTCGCTGATGGGCGTCGAGCTGGGTGCCAGCCTGCAGGAGCGCTTCGCCCTCGACGCGCCGCCCGCCGGCCTGTCGTCCGGCATGACGGTCAACGAGCTGTCGGAGTCCTTAATTCAGGCGGTTTCGGCCCCCATGGATGAGGCGGCCGGTGTCGCGATGAGCCTCGTCTCGAAGCATATCGGCGGTGAGATCGATGCGCAGATGATGGCGCCGCTCAGGGAACTCATCGAGCAGACCTCCAGCGAGATCAAAGAGACCAACTCATGACCGATACGGCACGGCCTGACGGCGGGCGCGCGGCGCTCGCCGGCTTCGTGACGAACCGCCTCGGGCGCGCGACCCCGCGCCCGGCCCCCGTCAAGGCGGCCTCCCCGGCCGGGAAATCGGCCGCGCAGAACTTCGAGAACCTGCCCGGCTACCGCGAGCTGCAGCTGCAGCGCCAGGCGGCGCAGCTGATCGGCCTGGGCAACCCGTTCTTCCGCGTCCACGACGCCAAGGCCGGCGCGACCACGCGGATCGACCAGAAGAGCTTCACCAACTTCTCGTCCTACGATTATCTCGGCCTGAACGGCCATCCGCGGGTGAGCAACGCGGCGCGGGAGGCGATCGAGGCCTACGGCACCTCGGCCTCGGCGAGCCGCGTGGTGGCGGGCGAGCGGCCCGGCCATATCAGCCTCGAACAGGCGCTGGCCAAGCACTACCGGACCGAGGGCTGCATCGTGATGGTGAGCGGCCACGCCACCAACGTCACGACCATCGGCGCCCTGCTGGAAGCCGGCGACGTGATCTTCCACGACGCTCTGTCCCACAACAGCATCGTCACCGGCGCGCAGCTCTCGGGCGCCCAGCGGCGCTCCTTCGCGCATAACGACCTCGACGCCCTGGAGAGCCTGCTCC
This sequence comes from Methylobacterium brachiatum, assembly GCF_900113845.1. Taxonomy (NCBI): domain Bacteria; kingdom Pseudomonadati; phylum Pseudomonadota; class Alphaproteobacteria; order Hyphomicrobiales; family Methylobacteriaceae; genus Methylobacterium; species Methylobacterium brachiatum. Next base: position 182,823 of record NZ_FOQW01000014.1, read on the forward strand.
AGAACACCCGCCACGAGCACCGCCGGGCGCTGATCGTGGTCGAGGGCCTGTACAGCATGGACGGCGACGCGCCGGACCTGGCCGGGCTCATCGCCCTCAAGAAGCGCTACGACGCTTGGCTGATGGTCGACGAGGCCCACGGCCTCGGCGTCACCGGCCGCACCGGCGCCGGGCTGTTCGAGCATTGCGGTGTCGACCCGAACGAGGTCGACATCTGGATGGGCACCCTGTCCAAGACGCTCTCGACCTGCGGCGGCTACATCTGCGGCCCGATCGCGCTGATCGAGTACCTCAAGCACACGGCCGGCGGCTTCGTGTACAGCGTCGGCATGTCGCCGCCGCTCGCCGCCGCCGCCGAGGCGGCCCTGGCGGTGATGCATGCCGAGCCGGAGCGGGTCGAGCGCCTGCGCCAGAACGGCACCCTGTTCCTTGCCACCGCCAAGAAGCTCGGCCTCGATACCGGCTTCAGCCTTGGCCTGGCCGTGGTGCCGATCATCGTCGGCGACTCGCTCAAGGCCGTGACCCTGTCGGACCGGCTCTTCCGCCGGGGCATCAACGTCCAGCCGATCATCCACCCGGCGGTGCCGGAGCGGGCCTCGCGCCTGCGCTTCTTCCTGACCTCCGAGCACACCGCCGACCAGATCCGCGACACCGTGAGCGCGGTGGCCGAGGAGATGGCGGCGATCGACAAGGGCGGCTCGCTGATCGAGCAGCTGCTGGCCAAGCGCGGCTGAGTTCCTTTCGGACTGCGCCGAGGTCCGGCGCGGTCCAATGCTCGAGAACGCAAACAGGGCGCGGAAGCCATCCGCGCCCTGTTTGCTTTTCCAGGATCTCGAAACCGCCGGCCCTGAGACCGGCGGGTCGTCCAGCCTACTTCGCGTAGGCGTAAGCCGTCGCCGCGGAGTTGAGCGGTCCGGTGACGCCGCTGAAGGCGGTCAGCACCTTCGACACTTCGGTGAAGGGCGCGTTGGAGACGTAGACGAGGTCGCGGTTGCGCATGCGGAACGCCTGGGTTGTGAACAGGCTGTTGGGGTCGCGCATGTTGATCCGGTAGACCACCGGCACCAGCGGCGTGCCGGTGAGCTTGGTGTTCGGGTTCAGGCGGCGCACCACGCTGGCGGGCTCGAACCGGAAGATGAAGGTCCCGGCCGGGTCGGCGGCGAAGTCCGACAGGCCGCGGGCCTTGGCCAGGGCCTGGGCCAGCGTGATGCCGTCGGCCTGGAACGGCAGCTCGGTCGCCTGGCCGAGCGCGCCCACCGCCAGGAAGGTCTGCGGGTCGCGCACCAGGGTGAGCACGTCGTTGGGCCGCAGGTAGATGTTCTCCTTGGGGTTCGACACCACCGTGGTCAGCGGCACCGTGGCGGTGACCGGACCGCGCGACAGGC
>NZ_FOQW01000031.1:0-33087 GCF_900113845.1 Methylobacterium brachiatum
GCGTAGCCGGCGTTGATACCGAAATAGGCGCCGGTCCAGGTGAACACCGGGACGGGGGTGAAGACGGGCGGCGGGGCGGCGCGACGCGGCAGGTCGGCGGCGGCGGCCGCGCCGGTCAGGGCGGTGAAGGCGGCCAGGGAGGCGATGAGCTTGGTCATGTTGGGCGGTCCAGGGTTTCTATCTGTCGGTAAGCCTACCGGCACGTGGACCAAATAGCTGTAGTTTTACGGACACACCCAGCGATAACGGCGCGGGCGACATAGTAAACCATTTATGAAGCCGCGATGGATTGCGAAATACATTGCGCTGTACTGGGCCCTGCACCACGACCTGGGACAAACCCGGCATCCGACTGTTGCCGCTGCCACCGGATCGACGATCTCCAGACTGTCCGAAGGCGGTGCGGGCGGATGCCGCTCCGCCGGAAAGCTCGGGGGCGACCCATCCAGAGGGCCCCGCGCCTGCCGCCGGGACCGCTTCCTGCCGCGCTGGGATAGCGGGCGCCGGACCGGGCGGAGCCGCGCTCCGGGGACCATGCCCGCGCGGGTTGCCCGCACCTGTGACACCGATGCCGGGACACGGGATGAGAGACGGCCGGTTTCCCTCATTCGACAGGTGGAGACCGATCCCCATGCCCAAACGCATCTTGATGGCCGCCACGGCCGCACTCCTCGCGACCCCGGCCCTGGCCCAAAGCATCCCGACATCCCCGAATACGACGGGCCATGTCTCGCCCGGAACGCCGGGCGTCGTCACCCAGCAGCCGGGATCCACCGGCGCCGAAGACGCGGCAACCATCTCGCCGACCGGCCGGCCGCAGGACGGCGCCGCCCCCGACTCGGCGGCGGGGGGGAATGCCGGGCAGCCCTCGCGCACCGGCTCGACCGGCAGCGGCGGCGGCGGTGCCGGGAACGGTGGCGGGGGCTGAGCGCATCCGCATCGGGCGCGCGGCCCCGGTGACCGCCTGACCCGACGCGCCCGGTCGTCCGCGCGCCTTTCTATCAAGGATGGCGCCGGGTGGCCGTGGCTGCCTCCGGAGGTGGAAGCCGGATCGGCACCGACCACAGAACAAGTCCGTCCGAGCACGGTTGAGCATAGGCCAAACCAACACAGTGGAGGACGCTCACATGCGACGGCTCAATCTGATGTGCGGGGCTGCAGCCCTGGCAGCCCTCACCGTCTTCCCGGCCGTTGCGTTCGCCCAGGAAGGCGGCCCGTGCTCGGACGACATCGCCAAGCTGCGGCGGGACATGGACAAGCAGGTCGGAATGGGGGCGCCCACCTCCGAGCCGGATTACGGCCAGCGCAAGGGGCCTGAGAATGCGTCGGGCCAGCAAACGGCGGGCACGACCGGCGGCACTGCGAAACCGGTGGGCACGCCGGATACGGATCGGGCGCAGCAGGGCGGCGCCTCGCGCGAGAGCGGCGGCACGCCCGGGACGGTCGGCGGCGTATCGGGTCCCGTGGGCGCGGCGACGGGCAGCGGACAAGCGGACGGCATCGCCAGCAGTCGGGTCGCGACCTCGCCGGACGATGTCCGCCGGCAATCGGAGAACCGTCCGACCGCCGCGGCCGCCGCGGCGAAGGGCGGGGACCCCAAGGCCTCGCCGGGCTTGGCATCGGAGGACAAGGTTTCCCAGGCCAAGACGGCCTTGCAGCGGGCCGTCGATCTGAACGCCAAGGGGGATCAAAGCTGCCGCGACGCGGTCAAGGAAGCGCGCAACCTCCTGCCGCAACAGGGGCAGTGAGAGCCGGATCCGCGCGCGCCATAGCTGCGCTCGCCTTCGATCGGCCCATGGTATGATCGGCCCTGCTGGCGGTGCACGCCGTCATCAGGGCCCCGCCCTGGCGTTCCCCAAGAGGCTCGGGTGGGGCCACGTCCCGGATCGACCGGTTCGCTGGCACGCCGACGCTACCCTCGAGCCGTTCCGTTGGGATCGCAGCATCGCGGTCGCCGGGGCCAGGATCGGCGGATATTTCCGGCAATCAGTATTCGTCCGCGCTCACGCCGCCGCGAACACAGCATTGCCCCAATCGCAGTTCCAAGAGGGACCGGAAGGGGCGCCGGCGGCGCGCCTGATCGCGGGCGGCCCGGCGCGCCGCCCTTCGGCTGCGGACCCGGATCGAAACAGGGGCGCTGGGGATGCTGTTCATCTGGTCGGGCTGGGGGATCGTGGTCATCCCCGTCGCGCTCGGCACCGCCGTCGCGGTCGGGGCCTTGGGCGGCCTCGCGTTGCGCACCCTCGGCCATCCCGAACTCACCTTCCTCGCCGTCAGCCTCGGGCTGTTCGCGGCCGCGGCCGCCACCTGGATGGTCGGCCGACGCCTGAACAATACGCCGCCGCGCGCCCTCATCGACCCGGCCACGAACGCGCGCATCCTGCTGCGCCGCCGCCACACGCTGTTCTGGGTGCCGGCGCAGTACTGGTCCGCACCCGTCGCGCTGGCCGCCCTCGTCCCGCTGCTGGCCCTCCGCACGCTCTGAGCGCGCCAGCCCCCACCCGCCCGACCGGCCGTTCCAGGAGATGAGGATGCCGCGCGTCAGATCCGTGGTGAGGCCGCCACGGGGTCGCCTCACCGCAGCGTGTCTCGCCGCCGTGCTGGCGACGCCGGCCGCGGCCGTGACGCCGCTCACGCCGGTCGGCGTGGAGAGCTGCGACGCCTTCCTCGACGCCTACGCGCAATGCGCGGCGAGCCCCGGCGTGCCGGAGCCCGCCCGTCCCGGCATCCGCCAAGGCATCAACACGATGCGCGAGAGCTTCCGGGACTCGGTGGCCCGCAACCCGGCAGCCCGGCCGACCGTCGCCTATCAATGCGCCCAGGCCCACGAGGCCGTGCGCAAGAGCCTGGTCGACGCCTTCAAGTGCGATTTCCCCGCTTTGCCCGCGGCCTCGCAGGCGCTCCTGCAAGCGGCGCCCCCCGTGGCGGCCGCGCAGGCGCCCGCCCGGGCCACGCCGCCGCCGCAGAGTCCCGAAGCGCAGGCGGTCGCGAAGGTGAACGCCTATACGGAGGCGCAGAACCATCTGGTGCGCTCCCACCCCCTGGAGCGCCAGTTCGCCGAATACCGGCGCGACAACGAGCGCGTGCTCAAGCTCGGCACCAAGCTGGGCGCCAACGCCTGGTACCATTTCGGCATCGTCGATTTCGACGGGGTGATCGACGAGCTGGAGAAGGCTGTCGCCCTGCCGGGAAGCATCCCCGAGGTCGATCCCCAGGCGGCTCGGCTGCTGGCGGCGCTGCGCGACGTCAACCCGACCCTCAAGGCCCTGACCCGCTACCAGACGACCCGGGAATTCAAGGAGGACGGATACACGTTCGCCCGCCAGCAGCACCCGATCCTCGTGCCCAAGGTCGAGGCGGCCGCCAAGGCGATGGATGCCTACGGCACCGCCCTGTTCGAGCGCGAGCTTGCCCGCGACGAGCGGCGGATGACCGCCCTGCCCGAGGACGCCCCCGCCCGCCGGCTCCTCGCGACCAGCCTCGCCCTGCGCCGGGCGGTGCAGCGTTTCGAGGCGCTGGGCCCGAAGGCCGACGTGGCGCCGTTCCTGGGGGCTTTGGGCGAGGTCTCGACCGCCAACCGGCAGCTCGGGACGAGTCTCGACGGCATGAGCCCGAAGCCGAGCGCGTCGTGCACGGGCTACGCCGACACCGTGGCCAGCGTGATCGGCCACGGCCGCGACGTGGCCCGGGACATCCGAGCCAGAGGCGACCCGAGCCAGCCGGCGCAATTGTTCAACGACACCTACAACCGCTCGGTGCGGGATCTCGAATCCTGCCAGCGGTCCGAGACCCGCGTCCGGCCCGGCTGAGGGCAGGCCCTTCGTCGCGAACGGAAGCGCGGCTGCGTGTCTCCCGGGCCGTTGATTTCCGAATCTCGATTCTACGGCTCGGTCATGCAGAGCAGTTCCGGGGTGTAAGCTGTCCTGAACCCAGCCTGCGCGTAGAGCGCTTCGATACCGCCCCCGGCCGGGCATTGCAGGAAAGCCCAGCGCGCCCCGCGCGCCTGCGCCTCGCGCAGGGCGGCGGCCGTCACGGCGCTGCCCAGGCCACGGCGCTGCCGGTCGGCCCGGGTGCTGACATTGTACAGCCCCGCCAGGCCGCCGCGCAGGTAGAGGCTCGCGCAGGCCGCCGGACCGCTTGTGTCGTGTAGGACGAGGTGGACCGGCACCAGCCCAGGCCGGGCCCGGGCCGCCCGCAGGGACGGCAGGTAGAACCGGCGCAGATGCGCCCTCACGGCCGCGTCGTCCGACAGATGGGCGAAGACCTGCTCGAAATCCGGCGATGGTGCGGGCGCGGCCAGGACCTGGACGACCCGGTCCGAGGAGGGCTGCGACTGGGTTAGCTGCGCCACCATCCAACTCGCCGGATAGGCGGCGGCCGGCTCGAACAACGTTCGCAGAGTTGCCGCCTCGACCGCGTCTCGGGCGAGAAAGGCGGGCGCCCTGGCGCGGCCGAGCGCCGCCGCTCCGGCCCAGATGAACTGGTCGGGCCGGCGGACCCCGTAGGCGAAGTTCAGGGTCGGGTCCGGGATCGCGCGGGACCAGGCATAAGCGGCCCCGCCCGGACCGTGCTCGACGCCGTCGATCAGGGAGCCGGTAAGCGCGGCCAGATGTGCATCCCGCAGCTCCTCGAAGGTGGGCACACCCATGCTCAGGCCGCACTCCAGGCCGGGCGCGGCGCCGTCAGCGCGGCGATCCGGGCATGGAGGTGCGGCGACAGAACGATGTCGAGATGGTCGGTCTCCGGCACGACCTCCACGGACAGGAGCCGGGTCGTGAGCGGCTGCCAGTCGATCACTGGCAGGCCGCGAGCGCGGGATTCCGCCGCGACGAAGCTGCGGATAGGCACCGAGCCGGGGACGAGACGCAGCGCCCGGAACTGGATCGCGTGATCGACCAGCGTCCACAGGATGCGCTCCCGGCTGCCGACCTCCGGACCGTCGGTAGGGAGGGGTTGCGGCTCGGCAGCCAGGAAGCGCAGGAACTGCACCGCGGTCTCCGGGTCCATCCGAGCGCGCAGGCTGTCCCAATGGGCGCGCATCGGCGAGCGCTCCAGCCACGCGGCCACCATCGCCTCGTGCGCCTCCCGCTCCTCGGCCGCGATCCGACGGCCGGCGCCGCGGGCGAAATTCGGCTCCAGCCCGCAGGCATCGAGCATGCCGACAAAGTCCAGGGGGACGCCCGGCCCGAGCAGCCGGGCGGTCTCATAGGCGAGAACCCCGCCCCAGGACCAGCCCAGGAACGCGCAGCCGCCCGCCCGACCGCGCATCAGGCCGCGTACCCGCTCGGCATAAGCAGTGGCGAGCACGGCGACTTCCGGCAGCGGGCGCACGGTCTCGACCAGGGAGGCGCAGAGGAAGCCGTGCGCCTCCTGATCGGGGCCGAGATGGGCGATCAGCGGCTCGTATTCCCGGGTGCTGACCAAGAGCCCCGGGAACAGCACCAAGAGCGGCCGCTCGGACCCACCGCCACCGGCCGAGAGCCGGACCGTCGGCGCCAGCCCCTCGTCGGCGGCCTCCGCGTCGGCGTCGATCCGCGCGGCCAGATCCGCGATGGTGGGATCGCGCAGGAGATCCGCGACCCCGATCCCGCCCCGGGGGGCGATGAGGCGCAGGCGCGCCACCAGCCGCAGGGCCGACAGGGAGTCGCCCCCGAGCGCGAAGAAGCGCCGATCCGCGACCCGGACCGGGAAGCCCAGCACTTCGGACCAGATCCCGGCGAGCCGCCGCTCCGTTGTGCTACCGGGCGGGCGCCCGCGCCGATCGTCGGCGGCCGGGTCCGGCAGGGCGTTGCGGTCGAGCTTGCCGTTGGCATTCACCGGCAGCCGGTCGAGCAGCGTCAGGCTCGCCGGGACCATCGGCTCCGGCAGCCGGCGGGCGAGGGCGGCGCGCAGGCGCCCGGCCTCCGGACGACGGCCCCTCGCCGGAACGACGTAGCCCGCGAGATAGGCGCCCGCCGGGCCCTCTCGGCGCAGGACCACGGCCTCGGCCACCTCGGGAAGCGCCCGCAGGGCGGCCTCGACCTCACCGATCTCAACCCGGTGGCCGCGGATCTTGACTTGGTCGTCCACCCGCCCCGCGAAGGCGAGGCTGCCGTCGGACCGCTGCCGGACCCGGTCGCCGGTGCGGTACATCCGGCCGCCCCGCGGGGCGAATGGGTCGGGCAGGAAGCGCTCCGCCGTTAGGGCGGCCCTGCGCCAGTAGCCTCGGGCGAGGCCACCGCCGATATAAAGCTCGCCGGTCTCACCCGGGGCCACCGGTTCGAGATCGGGACCCAGCACGTAGACCGCCCGCGCGCCCACCGGGCTGCCCACCGGCGCATAGGGTTCCGCGAAGGTCGTGCCCGGCGGCACTTTCCAGATCAGCGGCGAGATCACGCATTCAGTCGGCCCGTAGCCGTTGATCAACAGCCGCGGCTTCAGGATGCGGCCGAGCCGCGTGAAGGTCTCGCGGGCCATCGCCTCGCCGCCGAAGGAATAGACCTGCACCTCCGGCGCCTCACCCAGGCGCTCGGACCAGTCGGCGAGCTGACCGATATAGCTCGTTGGAAAGCCCGCATGCGTGACCCGGTGCCGGCGGATCTGCGCCAGGGTCTCGGCGGCGGTCCACAGTTCGGGGCCACGCAGCACGATGCAGCCACCCGCGATCAGCGGGGTCATCCAGCGCTCATGCGCACCGTCGAACGCGAAGGACAGGAAGTGCAGCTCGCGCGATTCCGCGTCCATCTCGTAGGCCTCCGCAGTGGTGCGGCAATGCATGGCCAGCGGCCCGTGCTCGACCACCACGCCCTTCGGCCGGCCGGTCGAGCCCGAGGTGTAGATCAGGTAGGCCGGATCGCCTGGCTCCGGCATCGGGGGCGCGGTCGCGCCTCGCGCGGCCTCGGCCAGAGCGGCGGGATCGAGCCGCGCGATTCCCGAAGGCAGGTCGAGCCGAGCGGCGATCTCCGGCGTGGTGATGCACTGCGTGATACCGGCATCCTCCAGCATCATGTGGATGCGGGCGGCGGGGTATTCGGGATCAAGCGGCAGGAAGGCGGCGCCGGCGCGGAGGATCCCGAGCAGCAGGATGATAATCTCCGGAGAGCGCTCGAGAGCCACCGCCACGCGCTGCCCCCGGCCGATCCCGCTCGCGGCGAGCCCGGCCGCGATAGCGGCGGCACGGGCGTCGAGGTCGCCCCGGGTGAGCGTCTCCCCGCCGAACAGCACGGCCGGTCTGTCAGGGGCCTCCGCGGCGAGGCGGGCGAGGCGGGCGGGAACGCTCTCGCGATCCGCGTCGGGCGTGGGCGACGATACCGGGTCGGGTACGTTGGCCGGATCCTCGAGCCAACTCCGCGCCGCCTCGATCCCGCAAGGGCCATGCACCTGGTTCCAGCCCGCGGGGAGCGCACGTCCGGCCGGCCAGAAGGCGGCATGCCCGGCCGCGTCGAATGCCACCACGACCGCGTCCTGGGTCCAATCCGCGCTCGACTCCCGGGTCATATCCTGGCCGTCCTGCTTGTCCATCCGCTCACTCCAGCGCCCCTTGGGCCTCGACACATCTGACGGTTGACCCGGGCCGCGGTTCAGGCCGGGGCACCCGCGCGGACTCAAAAAAAGTCTGAACCGCGACCGGGACCAACCGTCAGGGAGGTGCCGACGACACGCGGAGGGCGGATGAGCGATCGTGTGAGGGATGAGGCGGGAGCGGTGCGGCTCAGCCTGGACGGGAGCGCGCAGGCACCGGTGATCCGGGTCACGGCTGCGGCCCGCCTGGAGGCCACCGTGGAGGCGATCCTGGCCCAGGCCGAGGTGCTGACAGCCGAGAACACGCAGGTCCTGCGCATCGGCGTCGAGGCCGACCCCGCCGTTGCCGAAGGGCTTCTTGCCCTCGGGGCCGCCCGGCGCATCGGCGCTGCAATCGAGATCCTGCCCGGGCTGCTCTGGCAATGCGCCACCCGTTGGCTGCCCGATCCCCGGTCGCCGTTTCCCGAGCTGTTCACGGTCACGGACGGGCGCCGCCATCCGCTGCGGCCTGGGACGCCGGCCGGAACGGTCTATGCCCGGACGATCCCGTGGCTCGGCCGCCGCCTGAGCTTCCGCACGATGACGGAGCCGGGAGATCTCGCACTGTTCTCGGCCTGGATGAACGATCCCCGGGTCGCCGAGGTCTGGCAGGAGCGCGGCACGCTGGCGGAGCACCAAGCCTATATCGCGCGGCTTCAGGCTGATCCGGCAAGCCTGCCGCTGTTCGGCTGCTTCGACGGCGCGCCATTCGGCTATTTCGAATTGTACTGGGCCCGCGAGAGCCGCCTCGGCCCCCTCTACGAAGCCGGCCCCTACGATCGCGGCTGGCACGTCGCGATCGGCGATGCCGCGATCCGCGGGCGCCCGTACCTCTCGGCCTGGCTGCCCTCGCTGATGCACTACCTGTTCCTCGACGAGCCGCGCACGCAGCGCATCGTCGGCGAGCCTCGGGCCGATCACACCCAACAGATCCGCAACCTGCACGGCTCGGGATTCGCCACGATCGCCACCATCGACTTCCCGCACAAGCGCGCCGCCCTGGTCAGCCTGTCGCGCGAGCACTTCGTCCGGGACCGACTCTGGGTGCCCAGCGCCGCTTCCGCCGATGCGGCGCCGCGCCCTCCAGCGGTGCCGGCCACCTGATCGCCCTCCCCCGACCTGACGAGAGACGCGCGCGATGACGGATCACCCCGCAACCGACGACATCATCGGCATCGGCTTCGGCCCGGCCAACCTGTCCCTGGCCATCGCCCTCCGGGACGCGATGGTCGGCAGCCCGCTGCGCCCGAGCGTCCGCTTCCTCGAGCGGCAGGAACGCTTTGGCTGGCACCGGGCCATGATGCTGCCTGGCGCCGACATGCAGATCAGCTTCGTCAAGGACCTCGTGTCCCTACGCGACCCAACGAGCCCGTTCAGCTTCATCAACTACCTGCACGTGAAGGGGCGACTGAACACCTTCCTCAACCTCAAGACGTTCAATCCATCCCGGGTCGAGTACAACGACTACCTGGCCTGGGCGGCTGAGCACTTCGCCGACGTGGTCGCGTATGGCGAGACGGTGGACGCCGTCCGGCCGGAGACCCGGGAGGGGCGGCTCGCCGCCTTCGTGGTCGAGGGCCGGGACCGGGCGGGCGGGCGCCGCCTGCGCCGCTGCCGCCATCTGGTCGTGGCGGCGGGCGGCGACCCGGCGATCCCACCGCCGTTCTCGGCGCTGGTCAACGACAAGCGGCTGATCCATTCGTCCTGGTATCTTCCGGGGATCGCGGGCGCCCTCGGGCAGCCGCAGCTCGAAGGCCCCCAGCTCCGTATCCTGGTGGTGGGCGGCGGCCAGAGCGCCGTGGAGATCGCAACCGACCTGGGCGAGCGCTATCCCCGGGCGCTGATCGACCTCGCCATCCGCGGCCCCGCCCTGAAGCCGGCCGACGACAGCCCGTTCGTCAACGAGATCTTCGATCCGGCCGCGGTCGACCGCATCCACGACGCCCCGGCGCCGGTGCGGGCGGAGCTGATCGCGGCCCACCGCGCCACCAACTACGCGGTCGTCGACGCGGATCTGATCCAGGCCTTCTACGCCATGCTGTACGAGCAGGAGGTCAGCGGCGTGACCCGCTACCGGCTGCGGCGCAGCACCCGGGTGCTGGCCCTGGAGGCCGGCCCCGAGGGCCTGTCCACGGTGCTGCGCGACGACGTCGCCGGGACCGAGGAGCGCCAGACCTACGCGGTCGTGATCTGTGCCACCGGCTACCAGCGCGCCGCGGTGCCGTCGATCCTCGACCCGCTGCGCCCGTTCCTCGCCGGCGAGATCGTTAACCGGCACTACCGCCTGCCGCTGGATCCCGCCGAGCCGCGGGTGAGCCTGCATCTCCAGGGCTTCAGCGAGCCGACCCACGGGCTGACCGAGACCCTGCTGTCGATCCTGCCGGTACGGGCGGGCGCCATCGCGCAGACGATCCTCGCGGAAGAGCGCGCCGCCCGGGCGACGATCCGAACCGCCGCGGCCCAGCCGTGAAGCGTATGCGGGCGCGACCCTGCGGCGGACCGGCGGATCTCGACGGCGACCGGGTTATTGCCCTGGTTCTGCGCCTGTCGGGGCCGGCGATCCTCGGCATTTCGGCCCATGCGCTCCAGATGCTGGTCAACGCCTGGTTCGTGGCCGATCTCGGCGCGGCGGCAATCGCCACCATCGCCATCGCGTATCCGGTGACGCTCCTAGTGGCCGCGCTAGGGTACGGGGCCGGCATCGCGGCGGCTTCTCAGGTCGCCCGGGCCCTCGGCGCCGGCGACCGCGATCGGGCCGACGAGGCCGCATCTCTGGGCTTCTGGCTTTGCCTGCCGGCGGGCGGGGCCGTCACGGCCGCGATCCTCGCCGACACGCCGGCCTGGCTCGGGCTCCTCGGTGCGGATGCCCCTCTGGCCGCGGCGGCAACCCCGTACACGGCGCTGGCGACCATCGGCACTGCACTGATGCTGGTGATGATCGTCGGTGGCTTCGTGGTCCGCGCCCAGGGGCATGCCCGCCTCAGCGGCGCGATCATGATCGGCAGCTTCGGCCTCAACATCCTGCTGGACTGGATCCTGATCCGGCTCTGCGGCCTCGGCACCGCGGGCGCCGGCTGGGCGGCGATCGGCGCGCAGGCCGCCGGGGCCGCCGCCTACGGCTTGCACTTCGTCCGCGCCCGGGGGCCGGACCGGATCCGGTTCCGCAGGCCCGGCGGCGGGCGGATCCGGCCCGGTCTGCTGCCCGAGGCTCTGCGGCTCGCAGTGCCGGCCACTGGCTCCAGCCTGCTTGCGGCCTTCGCGATGGCCCTGTTCGTCGAGGCAGCGGCCCCCTACGGCGACGCGGCGGTGGCGGCGCAGGGGCTGGCCCTGCGCCTCATCCTGGTGGCGGCCCTGCCGCTCCTCGGCATGATGGCAGGCGCCCAGACCGTTCTGGGTCATGCCGCCGGCGCCGGCCGCGACGACCGCCTGGACCAGACCTTCCGTTTCGTGACCGCCGCCTCCCTGGCCTACGGGGTGGTGGTGGGCGGGTTGATGTTCACCCTCGCAGAGCCCCTGACCGCCTTGTTCGCGCAGGATGCTGAGACGGCCCGAGAAGGCGCGCGCGCCACGGCCGCCTTCGCGGTGGCGTTCGCCCCGGTGGGACTACAGCTCACCGCCGCGACTCTGTTCCAGGCGATCGGCGCCCCGCGCCGGGCCGCCGCGGTTTCGCTGGCGGCGCAGGGGCTGGCGCTGATCCCGCCGCTTCTGATCCTGCCGCGGCTGTTCGGGTATGACGGCGTGCTGGCGAGCCGGATCGCGGCCGAGTTCTTCGCCGACGGTCTCGGCCTCGCGCTGATGCTGGCGTGGCTGTCCGGTGCGGGCACTCGCAGGGCAGGCGGCGCAGCGCCGGTCGAGGGCGGCGAGGCAATGGAGATGCCCCCGGCGCACGAGGCTGCACACCAGCGCGCGTGAGACGCCCATCCGCGCCGCAATCACGTTCTGCGGCACGCCGTCGACCCGATGTAGGCGGAACGCCGTGCCGACCGGTTCCGGCAACTGCGCAATCGCCGTGCTGACCCGCTCGAGGGCCTGACGCGAAGCGGTGGCCACCTCTGGCGTTCCGGTCGCCGGGTCCGGAGGATCCAGGGCTTCGTCGAGACGGGCGAAGAGCCGCCGCTCGAGGTTGCGCCGCCGCGCGTGATCAATGGCGAGGTTGCGGACCATGCGCCCGACATAGGCCGCCGACCGGACTTCGTCCGAAGGCGGCGTGGCGGCGAGGCGCAGCATTACGTCCTGCACCACGTCTTCCGCCTGTTCGCGGCAAGCGAGAATGCGATTGGCGATCGAGACATAGGCCGCGCGATACCGCTCGGATGCCGCCATAGTCCCGGACGCTTTCCCCGATGCCGGGTCGGTTCGGCGGGGCGAGAACGCCGCCCTCTCTGGGTGCTCGTGTCGGTTCAATGACGCCGCACTCATGCTGTTCCGGAAGCGACAGCATACACGCAACCGCGACAATGGAAATAATCATTCAATATATTGTAATGATTTTAATTCGAAACACGGGTCGTTCATCGAGATGATTGCCATATCGTGCCGGCATAGACTAGGCCCGGACCCGGTCGGCACACTGAAACTATACACATTAATGGTCATAGCTCAGGTCGCATATTCAGACTTTCGGAGGACGCTCAGCTTCTATGCAGTCCTGTCCTCGGTCAGACCCGCTCCCGTCCACGGTCGTGCCGCCGCGCGGCTCGGCGCCGGCATGATTGCCATGCCCGTCTCATCACGGATGGCTCGATGACGGGCCAAACGGCAGGACAGGCCAGGACGCCCACGCTTGAAACGTGTTCGCCGGGTAGCGCCAGCCCCATTTCCAGGGTCCGCCGCGCGTCTCGGGCGATCGATCTGAATGACGCCAAAGCAGACAAGACTGGGCGGCCTGCCTGCCCAGACAGCAACGCGACCAAAGCCACGGATACGCGGGGCAACGCGACATAGAGCTGGTCGGTTGTCGTGACGGGGCGTGCAAGGCGCGGCTGAAGAGTTGGGCCAGCCCGCGCCGATCGCCTAGCTTCATAGCTGAGGCGACCGGCCCGAGGTCGAGCGCGCCGCCGCGGAGCAGGTCAGCCGCCGCCGATACCGGTGGTCACCTTGCCGGTCCCCTTGCAGTCCGGGCAGGAGACGGTGTCGACCTTGCCGGTCCCGCTGCACGCGCGACACAGGTTCTCGCCCGTTCCGGGCGCGCCCGGGGGCACCTCGTCGCCGGGTTTCGCGGCGTCTGACATGCTCATGACGTGTCTCCTCTCTGTATCGAGAGAAAACCGGAGGGCGTCGAACACCGTTCCCGCCTCTCGACGAACACCGGGCGCTCAGATCACGGGAGGCGAAGGCGCCGTCCCACCCGAACACGACGCGGGGATCTGCCAAATTCAACAGGCGCGCGCCGGCCGGACCGCCCGGCGCGAAACGATGCCACCGCGTTGCGTTGCCTGGCGACCCCGGTTGGGCTCGAACCAACGACCTGCCGCTTAGAAGGCGGCTGCTCTATCCAGCTGAGCTACGGAGTCTCGGGTGCCAGCGCCCTCAAAAGCCATGGGCTAGGCCGAGGGTCAAGTGTCCGCTCTTCCGAGGAAAACGCCGCGAGCCAGAGCTCCGTCACCGGGGACGAAATAGCCATTCGTGGCCTTGGACGAGTCCTCAACCTAACCTAGGTGTACCGTCGTTACAGCGCGGTTAAAAGCCAAGATCCTAGGGTCTGTCGTGGCTTAAAGTGATCGAGTGCTGCGGCGAGACAGTGGACACCGCTGAAGCTTGCGGCGGTCTTCTCGTAGCGCGTGGCAACCGTCCGCCATTCCTTGAGCGGCGCCCAGAGCCGCTCGACGATGTTGCGGTTGGTGGAGATCCAGTCGGAACAGCGCGTGAGGGCCTTGTTGCGCTAGGACGGGATGGCAGGCTTTGCCCCAGCCTTTCGGACTGACTGCAGATCTGCTCGGCGATGGTCCAGCCCCTACCCCGACGGTCCTCGGCGGGATTGGCCGTGGCCGGCGGATTTCGTGAGCACGCCCATACGGCCCCAGCACGATACAGTTCTTGCGGTGCGCCATGCGGCAGGAGGGGTCCGACGTTGCGTTCACCTTCAAGCCCGGCGTCCGCTGGACTTGAAAATGGGGCGCTTTGAAGGAAGCACAGGGCGTGGATATCGGTCGGAGGACCATCCCACAGTGGCGTAACATCCAAGGTCAAGGTGTCGAGAGAGGCTCGACAATGTCCTGCGGCGCTTCGCGAACGGAGCGCAACTCGTACCACAGGGCGTTCAGCACCCCGGCTGCGGCGGCGAGGCCGAGGCCGAGGACCCAGGCGAAGTACCACATTGTCGAACTCCTTCGAGAGCGGGGAGGAAGCCCGCGGCCGTCCGGCCGCGGAGCGAGCTCAATAGGCCGCCGAGCCGGGGGCAGTGATGTCGCGCTCGGAGACCTTCCCCCAGAGCACCCGGTAGACCCAGGCCGTGTAGGCGAGGATGATCGGCAGGAAGACCACCGTCGCGATCAGCATGTTGCGCAACGTCGCCCGGCTGGAGGAGGCGTCGAAGACGGTGAGCGCGTGGCCCGGATGCGTGCTCGACGGCAGGATGACGGGAAACATCGCGAGGCCGACCGTGGCGATGATGCAGGCGATGCCGAGCTTCGAGGCCAGCAGGGTCAGGCCCTCCCGCCGGGCGCGGAAGCCCATCATGGCGAGCAGCGGCGCTACGATGCCGAGGAGCGGCACGAGGGCGAGGGCCGGGTGCGCGCGGAAATTCGCGAGCCATGCGCCGGCTTCCGTGACGACCTCCTTGGCGAGCGGGTT
The DNA here is from genome assembly GCF_900113845.1 of Methylobacterium brachiatum. Taxonomy (NCBI): domain Bacteria; kingdom Pseudomonadati; phylum Pseudomonadota; class Alphaproteobacteria; order Hyphomicrobiales; family Methylobacteriaceae; genus Methylobacterium; species Methylobacterium brachiatum. The sequence continues at coordinate 14,332 of NZ_FOQW01000031.1, forward strand.
CGAGGGGCCGTCGCCGGGCAGCGCGGTCACGACCCGGTAGCCGCCGAAGGCCCCGGCCCAGACCAGCAGGCCGCCGAGCGCGAAGAGCGCCGCGGTGGCGAGCGCCGCCCGCCCTCCGATGGCGCGGGCGCGCTCGGCGACCGGCCCCTCGGCCTTGAAGGCGAGCCACGCCGCCCCGTGGGCCACCAGCATCGCCACCGAGAGGCCGCCGCAGAGGAGCGCGAGCGGGTTGAGCAGGCCGAACAGCGTGCCGCCGTAGATCGGCCGCAGGTCGTCCGTGAAGTGGAAGGGGACGCCCTGGAGCACGTTGCCGACGGCGACGCCGAAGATCAGGGCCGGCACCGCCCCGCCGACGAAGAGCGCGGCGTCCCAGCGCGCGCGCCAAGCCGGGCTCTCGTTCTTCGAGCGGTACTTGAAGGCCACCGGCCGCAGGATCAGCGCGAACAGCACGAGGAACATGGCGAGATAGAAGCCGGAGAAGCTCAGCGCGTAGAGCGCCGGCCACGCGGCGAAGATCGCGCCTCCGCCGAGCACCAGCCAGACCTGGTTGCCTTCCCAGGTCGCCGAGACGGTATGGATCGCCAGCCGCCGCTCGATGTCGGTGCGGGCGACGAAGGGCAGGAGCGCGCCGACGCCGAGATCGAAGCCGTCGGTGACGGCAAAGCCGATCAGCAGGACGCCGAGCAGGACCCACCAGATCAGCCGTAGGCTTTCATAGTCCGAGAGAAGGGCGAGCATGCGGGAAACTCCTCGGCAGGGAGGCGCGACCGGGATCGGCCGGCATCCGAAGGAAGGGGAGGGAGGGGGTTACTCGGCGGCGGCGAGGCGTGCGCCGGTCCCGTTCACGGTCTGGCCGGGGAAGAGCGCCGCCGGATCCTCGGCCAGCGTCTCGGGACCCTTGGCGATGGCCCGCAGCATCAGCCGCACCTCGATCACCGCCAGCACGCCGTAGACGAGGGTGAAGCCGGCGATGGTGATGAGCAGGGAGGGGATCCCGAGTTCGGAGGTGGCGAGCGCGGTCGGCAGTACGCCCTCGATGATCCAGGGCTGGCGGCCGAACTCGGCGACGAACCAGCCGAACTCGATGGCGATCCAGGGCAGCGGCAGAGCCAGCAGCGCCGCCTTGAAGAGCCAGCGGGGCGCCTCCGCCTCCCGCGCCGTGTGCCAGAGCGCGGCCCCGAACAGGGCGATCAGGAGAAAGCCGCAGGCCACCATCGCCCGGAAGGTGAAGAAGATCGACGGCACATGCGGCACGGTCGACCACGCCGCCCGATCAATGTCGGCGTCGGTCGCCGTCCGCGGGTCGCCGATCAGCGGCTTGAGGAGCTGGGCGTAGCCGAGATCGGCTTGCGTCCGGGCGAAGTCGGCGCGGGCCTGGGCATCGTTACGGTCGGCCTTGATCCGCTCCAGGGCCGCGTAGGCGACGAGCCCGTTGCGGATGCGGTCCTTGGCGTGCGCGACGAGCTCGGTGATGCCGGGGATCTCGGTCGTGAGCGAGCGGGTGCCGATCAGGCCCATCGCGTAGGGGATGTGGAGGGCGTAGCGCGTCGTGCGGCTCTCCAGATCCGGGATGCCCACGGCCGTGAAGGCGGCGGGCGCGGGCTCCGTGTGCCACATCGCCTCCATGGCGGCGAGCTTCATCTTCTGGTGGTCGGTGATGGCGTAGCCGCTCTCGTCGCCGAGCACGACGACGCTGAGCGCCGAGGCCAGCCCGAAGGCTGCCGCGATGGCGAAGGAGCGCTTGGCCAGTTCCAGGTGCCGCCCCCGCAGGATGTAGAGGGCCGAGACGCCGAGCACGAAGACCGCGCCGCAGACGTAGCCGGCCGAGACCGTGTGAACGAACTTCGCCTGCGCGACCGGATTGAGCAGGACGGCGGCGAAGTCGGTCACCTCCATGCGCATCGTGTCCGGGTTGAAGGCGGAGCCCACCGGGTTCTGCATCCAGCCGTTGGCGATCAGGATCCAGAGCGCCGAGAAATTCGTGCCCAGCGCCATTAGCCACGTGACGACGCAGTGGGCCAGGGCCGAAAGCTTGTCCCAGCCGAAGAAGAACAGCCCGACGAACGTCGCCTCCAGGAAGAAGGCCATCAGGCCCTCGATGGCGAGCGGGGCCCCGAACACGTCGCCGACGTAGTGGGAGTAATAGGCCCAGTTCATCCCGAACTGGAACTCCATGGTCAGGCCGGTGGCGACGCCGAGCGCGAAGTTGATCCCGAACAGGAGGCCCCAGAACTTCGTCATGTCGCGCCAGACCTTCCGGCGCGTCATCACGTAGACGGTCTCCATCATGGCGACCAGGATCGAGAGCCCCAGTGTCAGGGGCACGAACAGGAAGTGGTACATCGCCGTCAGCGCGAATTGCAGGCGCGACAGATCGACGAGCAGCGGGTCGGTCATGGAAGATTCCTCGGCGTCCTGCAAAGCCTGTCGCCCCGGAGGCGGCATGGGCGCCTTGACCCAGATCAAAGCCGTGCTCGGCCGTCCTCGCGCACAAGGCGGCATGTCCCGTCCGCGAACGATCCGCCTCCGCCGAACCGGCGCCCGTCCCGCGCCCGCCGCCCTCGGCCTCGCCCGCGAGGCGGCGCGCGCCGGCCTGCGGCGCATCCACGGGCTCCACGCCCTGCGCAGCGCCGCGGCGCTCGGAGGCGCCGTGGCACTCGCGCGGCTGACTGGCGCGTTGATCGAGACCGGCGAGCTCGACGGTCCAGCACTCGGCCTCGCGGTGGCCTGCGCGCTCGCGGGCGCATGGCTCGCCGCGGCGATCGAGGGGCGCAGCGCGGTGCTGGAGGCGGAGATCGGCGCAGGGCTGATCGATGCCGCGCAGGCGCAACTGACGGCGATGCCGGCCCGCACCGCCACGGCGCTGCCCAGGGGCGCGCTGATCGCCGGCCTGCAGCGCCATCCGGGGGCACTCGCCCGCCTCGTTGTCGGCCACGCCGCCGCGCGGCGCATGATGGCGCTTGGGCCCCTGCTGACGGCGGCCACCCTCGCTTTGGTCTCGTGGCAGGCTGCGCTCGCCCTTGTCCTCGCCAGCCCGGTGATGATCGTCTTCTTCGCCCTCGTCGGCGGGATGATCCGGGAGCGCGCCGCGGCGCAGGAGGCGGCGCTCGGGCGACTGGCGACCCAGTTCGCCGACCGCGTGCGGGCGCTGCCGACAATCCTGGCCGCCCACGGCCTCGCGCACGAGGCGGGCAAGCTCGACCGGCGGCTCAGGGCCTATAGCGACGGCACCATGGGCGTGTTGGCGGTCGCTTTCCTCAATGCGGGCGTGCTCGATTTCTTCTCGTCGCTCACGATCGCGATCCTGGCGGTCTTCCTCGGCCTGGGGCATCTCGGCCTCGCCGAGATCCCGGGCTTTGCCGGGCTCGCGCTCTGGCAGAGCCTGCTGATCCTGCTGCTCGCGCCCGAGTATTTCGCACCGTTCCGCCGCTACGCCGAGCTCTATCACGCCAAGGCGGAGGGCGAGGCCGCCGCGGACGCCCTCGCCTGGGTGTTTCCGCAGGACGCGACCGCGGAGGCCGTGATCGCCGAGCCGCGCCTCGAGGCGCCGGGCGTGCGCGGCCTCGTCCTGCCCCATGCCGGGCCGGTCCCGGATTTCGACCTGCCGCGGACGGGCCTCGTCGCGCTCACGGGGCCGAGCGGGGCCGGCAAATCGACCCTGCTGCGGGTGTTGGCCGGGGTCGAGGCGCCGCGCGCCGGTGCGGTGCGGCTGCCGGAGGCGGGCCCGAGAACCTGGGTCTCCCTGGAGAATCCCGTCCCGGCCGGTACGCTGCATCACGCGCTGACCGACGGCGTCGTGGCACCGCCCGAGGCGGTGGTACGGGCGGCCGCCGCGCTCGGCCTCGCCGACGACCCGCACTGGGCGGGCGGCCTCGATGCCCCTGTCCGGGCGGGGGCGGAAAACCTCTCCGGCGGCCAGCGGATGCGGATCGCGGTGGCGCGGCTCCTGCTGCGGCCGGGCCTCGCCTTCTGCGACGAGCCGACCGCCAAGCTCGATCCGGTCAACGCGGCGCGGGTCCGGCAGGCCCTGCGGGCGGCCGCCCGCCACCGCCTCGTCGTCGTCGCGACCCACGACCCCGCGCTGGCGGCGCTTGCCGACCGGCGGGTGAGCCTTGGCGCCGCCCCGCTCGAAAGACAGGCCGCATGATCCGCGCGTCGTCCGCGGCCGGCACGGCCGGCGCCCGAAACCGCATCTGGAGCCGGGGCTGGCACCTCGCCTTCGCCCTCGCGGCCCTGGCGCTCGCCGCAAGTTTGGCCCTGGCCGGCACCGCAATCGCCTTCCTGGCCGCAGTGGCGCTCGCCGGCGCGGGGCCGGCGGCCTTCGCCTTCAACTTTCACCATCCGGCCGCCCTGGTGCGTCTGTTCGCGCTGCTGCGCACGGGTGCGCGCTACGGCGAGCGCATGACCGGGCACCGCGCGGCGCTCGCCGATCAGGTCCGCCGCCGAGCCGGCTTGTTCGCGGCCCTGGCCCGGGCGCCGGAGAGCCGCGCCGCGGGCTGGCAGCTCGGCCGCCCGGAGCGGCTGGCCGACTTCATCGACGACGTGGCCGACGTCGACTACGCCCGGCTGCGTGTCGCCTTCCCGCTCGCGATCACCGGAGCGGCGCTCCTCGCGCTCCTGGCCGCGACCACCCTTCTCGCGCCGCTCGCCCTCATACCGCTCGCGTTAATCGCGATGACCAGCGTTCTGGTCGCCCGCCACACAGCCAGCCAGCTCGTTGTCATTGAGATGCGGACGCGAACGACGCGTCGGGCGGCGGCGGCGGATCTCGGTGCGGTGCTCGCTGGCTCGGTACCTCTCGACGCTGAGTGCCGCCGGGCGGCGGCTCTACGGGACGCCCTCGACCCGATTCGGGATGTTGAGCGGGGTACGGCCTGCGGGCGTGAAGCGCTTGCGCGGTTCGAGGCTTTGCTAGCGCTTGCCGGTCCGACCGCCACTCTTGCCGTGCTGCTCGCCGCCTGGAGTGCGGGAGCGCGCGGCACGGGCCTCCTGCCCGCGGCCTTCCTGGCCTTCGCATGGCTTGGGCTTACCGAGCCGATGCTCGCTCTTGCCCGTTCGCTTCTCGGTTCGGTCCGCGTCCGCCTCGCAAGGGCGAGCCTGGCAACCAGCCAGAGTGCGGACGATGAAGCGAACTTCGCACCTGACGCGACGGCAGGTGCGCTAAGCCTGCACCGCCTCCGGCTTCGGGCCCCGGACGGGCGAGACCTCGGCCTGGCCCCGGATCTGTCGGTTGCGCCCGGCCTTGCGCTGACCATCGTCGGCGCCAGCGGCTGCGGCAAGACCACCCTGCTGAAGGCGATGGCAGGCTGGAGCGCGGATCGGCCTGGGGAGATAGTCTGGCTCGACGGCACCGCCGTCCCCGCCGCCCGGCGGCGCGCGCTGACACATCTCGGTTTGCACGACGCAGCGATCCTTGCCGACACCGTGCGGGAGAACTTGTTCGCCCCTGACGCATCCGATGCGGAGCTCTGGGAGGCGCTTGCAGCGGTCGAACTCGATGCCCGCATCCGTGCGGCGGGAGGTCTCGACACCTGGATCGGAGAAGGCAGCCTCTCCCTTGGCGAGGCCCAGCGCCTCAACCTTGCTCGCGCCGACCTGAGCCAAGCTCCCGTGATCCTGCTCGACGAGCCCGCCGAGCATCTCGACGACGACCAGGCGACCCGCATCCTGCGGCGCCTCCTGACACGCTGGCGTAACCGGGACGTCGTTCTGACGAGCCACCGTCCAAACCTCAACCTCCCGGCGCGCATCGTATCACTCGAGCCCCTGCCATCCGGGCTGGATTGAGGGTCGATGCCGCAGATCTCGCCGGTCCGGCCTCGTGAACGGCGACTTTTCGACCTGCTGCGGTTCGCTTAGGCAGCCGCGTGAAACCGACCACCTGACGCCTCCGTGTTTTACGCAAGCCGCCAATGACCTGGCGCACGCCATGTAACTCACCGCGCTGCCGGGCGACGATCAAGGCACGGGAACAGCCGCGCCCTGCAGGGCTCTTGATCGGTGCGCCGCGATGGCCTCGTTCGTCCGAGCCAGTGAGAGTGAGTAGGTATGCGTGTGGGTTACGATACCGGCCTGCGGGACGACCTTGAAGAAGCTGCGGGCGTCCTCACGGGTCAGGTTCGCCACCGAGAGCATCGAACGCTCTCCCCAGAACAGATCGTAGGGAAAGGCCGGGATGTCGCTCATGCGGATGCTGCCACAGACCACGCGGCTACCCTTGCGCTCCCCGCAAGGGCGGCAGGCACAAGCCTCCCATCCGGGGCGAAGGTGAGGGCAGCGTCCAGCGCTTCCGTGCCGAGCGAACGGGCGAAGCGTTGGGCTTCGTGGTCGCCTAGCCGGGTGAAGGCGGTCGCTCGCCGCCCCTGCCAACCGCAGACCTGGGCGATAATGTGGGCGGCCGCCCCCAAGCCTTAGAGCCCGACGGTCCCGGCCTCGCCGGCCATCCGCAGGGCGCACCAAGCGATCAGCCAAGCGCATAGAAGCGGCGCTGTCGCGACCGGATCGAGGCTTGCCCGAGGGTCAAGCGTCTGGCCCTTCGGGGCCGGGTTCGTCGCCGCCGGCACCGTCCGTGCCCGGGCGGGGTTGCGCCGCGGGAGGGATCCGGACAGGGCGGGGCGCGGTTCATGCCGGGGCGCCGCGCGCCCGAACAGGAGTCCGAGGTTGGCAGGCCCGAATCCCTCCGCATCGCCCCCCGGGCGCGCCCCGCGCCGCCGGGCCGCCGGCCGGGGCAGCCTGGCTCGGCCCGGGGCGGATTTGCGGCGCCTGCCGACCGGCCTGGACCTGCGCAACGTCCGGCTGGTCGAGGGCGTGCGCGCCGCCTTCGCGTTCGGCGTCGTCATCCTGATCAACATCTGGGTGCAGTGGCCGCCGCTGCTCACCATGGCGCTGGCCGCCAACCTCGCCTGCTTCTGCGACACGGGCGGGCCGATGCGGGTGCGCCTGCGGGTGCTGACCGCGTTCTCCCTGCTCGGCGGCCTGCTCTGGGCGGGGGTCGGCCTGCTGCAGCCCATGGGGCTTCCGGTCGTGGTGCCGGTCGCCTGCGCGCTGATCTTCGCCTGCTCGTATGCCCGGGTCTGGAGCGTGCAGGCGCAAGCGGCCGGGAACGTGCTGGTGGTCGTGCTGTGCATCGCCCTCGACCGGCCGCTCACCCTGGAGCAGGCCGGGATCGTGGCGCTGATGTTCGCGGCGGGCGGGCTCTGGGCGACGCTGCTCGCCCTGGTGATCTGGCGCCTGCACCCGTACCGGCCGGCGCACCGGGCGGTGGCCGAGGTCTGGCACGGCCTGGCGCGGCTCTGCGGCGATCTCGAGCGGCTCGTCGCCCTGGGCGAGCCCGATGCGGCCGCCTTCGATGGGCATGCGCGGGGCCACCGGCGGGGCGTGCGCGCCAGCATCGAGACGGCCCGGACCATGATCCTCGACCTCGCCCGCTCGCGCGAGCGCGTCTCCGAGCGCACCGCCCAGGCGTTGCTGCGCCTGGAGAGCGCCGAGCAGATCTTCTCCGCGCTGATCGCGGTGGCGGAGCTGATCGAGAGCCGGCCCGCGCCGAGCCGGCGGGCCCTGACCAAGACCTTCCTGCGGCGGCTGCGCCCGCTGCTCGTCACCATCGCCCGGGCGATCCGCGACGATGCCAGCCTCGATCTCGGCCGGCTCGAACACTCCATCGCCCGGGCCGCGGAGGGCCTGGCGGAGGATGCCACCCTGGCGCGGCTGGCGGAGCGGATCGTCGGGCGGGTGCGGATCGGCGCCAAGCTCTCGACGCCCGAGGGCTACCGGCCGGGCGGCACCCTCACGGACGGGCGCAGCCTCGACCGCTGGACCCGCTACGTCGAGCCGCTGGCGCAGAACTTCACCCTCGCCTCGCCGAATCTCCGGCACGCCCTGCGGGCCACCGCGGTCTCGGCGCCGGCGCTCGCCGCCACGCTGACCTATGCCGGCGCGTTCACCCACTGGCTGGTGATGACCGTGGTGCTGACCATGCAGCCGTTCTACGCCGCGACCTGGCAGCGGGCGCTGGAGCGGATCGGCGGCACGGTGCTGGGCGGCCTCGCGGGGGCGGTGCTGGCCTATTACGCCACGACCCCGCTGGTCGAGGCCGGGCTGATCCTCGTGCTCAGCGTGGTCGGCTTCGCGGCGCGCCAGATCTCCTACGGCTTCTTCGTCACCTGCCTGACCCCGCTGGTGGTGCTGCTGGTCGAGCTGCTGGAGCCCGGCCACAGCTCCTGGGAGATCGTCGGCATGCGCGCCGGCTTCACGGTGCTGGGCGGCCTGATCGCGGTGGCGAGCTGCCTGGTTCTGTGGCCGATCTGGGAGCCGGACCAGGTCCGGCAGGAATTGCGGCGGGCGCTCAAGGCCCATGCCGACTTCGCCGAGGCGGTGCTGCGTGCCGCCCCCGGGGAGGCGCGCGAGGCCGCGATCTCGGCCCGCGCCCGGGCGGCGGGCCTGGCCCTCAACGATCTGGAGGCGGCCCTGTCCCGGGCCCTGCAGCAGCCCCGGGCGGGCGGCCACCCGGAGGTGGAAGCCGCCATGGTGGCGGACGCGACCCTGCGCCGGATCAGCGCCCGGCTCACGGTGCTGCGTCACGCTCCCGAGGCCGCCGCCCCGGAGGCGCAAGGCTGGCGAAGCTGGATCGCCGCCACCCTGGCCGCGCTCGGGCAAGACCGGCCGCTCCCCGAGCGGCCCGATCTCGACCGAGGCCAGTCCCTGGCCCGTCTGGTGAGCCAGGTCGACCTGCTGACCGGGACGCTGCGCCCGGGCGAGCTGCGCGCGATCGACGTCGCCGGACCGCAGGGTGAGACCGCCGGGCGCGACGGTCGGGCCGTTCCGGCGACCTGACGGGCAGCGGGCCCCGGGGCGATCCGGGACCCGCGCCGCCTCAGTACCGCGGCAGGGCGTTGGCCGGGCCACCGGCATGCGGGCCGGCATAGCGGTAGGCAGAGGCCTGCGCCGGCCGGGTCCGATCCTGCTGCAGGACGCCGGCATTCCCGGCCCAGCCTGAATAGGCCGAGGCCGGATAGGGCGAATGCTTCGAGTCCAGCCCCTGCGCGAGGGCCGGCGAGGCAGCGGCGGCAAACAGGGCGGCGGCGGCGAGCATGCGCATGGTCATGAGGATCTCCTATTGTCTGCGTCTGACTTCGACGGGAAGTCATCCGGTCAACCGTGTCGAGTGAGGAAGATCGTCGGTCCGGCGGTCTTGATCGCTCCGGCTTTGCTTGGCCGAATGTGACCTCTCAACCGAGATCCTCTGCCGGCGGTTCGACCGATGCCGTGCGCTGGCGCACGAGAGGGATCGGATCCGTTCGGAATGCTGGGCTCGGGCTGGATTGATCAGCCCAAACTTTCCAGGGCCGACCAGCGGGCGGGATGCAGAAGCATCGCTGATTTTTGCCCGACCCGCTGTTAGGCTCTCAAATGGCCGGCGATGCTGTCCGATGACGATCCAACGCGGCGCCCAATCAATCGGGCAACATCCCACAAAAGCAAATATTTAAATATTTATAGATCGACCATGATCAAAACTCGGATACGAAAACTTGCCTTTATCGCCGGCCTGCTCGTGTCCCCGATGGCCTCGCAGAACGCAGCCGCACAGGCATGGACGTCCCAAGAGCCTCAGCCCTCCGGATGGCGGAGCGACACGCTGCGCGCGCTCGCCACCGAACTTCACAACGAGGCCGTCACGGCGTTCCTGATCGTTCAACATGGCGGCATCGTCGCCGCTTGGGGCGACACGTCGCGCAAGGTCAACGTCGCGTCGATCCGTAAAAGCCTGCTGAGCGCCCTGTATGGCAGGCTCATCGCGGGCGGACAGATCCGACTGACGCAGACGCTCGCCGAACTCGGCATCGACGACGAACCAGCGCTGACCGTTGCCGAACAACGCGCGACGGTGCGGGATCTCCTGATGTCGCGGTCCGGCGTCTATCACGCGGCCGCGTATGAAACCGGCGATATGCGCCGCAAACGCCCCCTGCGCGTCAGCCACGCTCCCGGGACGTTCTGGTACTACAACAACTGGGACTTCAACGTCCTCGGCTCGATCTACCGGAAGGCGGCCGGCGAGACCATTTTCGACGGCTTCGCCAAGCGCATCGCCGTTCCCATCGGGATGGAGGATTTCGCCGCCTCGGATGGGCGCTATGTCGGCGCCCCGACGTCCCGGCACCCGGCGTATCGGTTCGATCTCACGGCCCGCGACCTGGCGCGTTTCGGCCAGCTCATCCTCGACGGTGGCCGATGGAAGGGCAGGCCCATCGTACCCGCATCATGGGTCAAGGATTCGACGAGCCTCCAGGCGAACACCGATCATAACCCGCTGGGCTACGGCTATCTGTGGTGGATCCTCCCGGCCGACCGGTTCGGTGCGGGCGCAGCGCTGGCATCCGGCTATGGCGGGCAGAAGCTCGCGATCGTACCGGCCAAACATCTCGTCGTGGTGCAGTTGGTCGAGAAGCGGGACGGCCCCCACCGGGATCGAACCGCCGAATTCCTCGACCGGTTGAGCCGCCTGATGGCCGCGGCTCCGTAGCGATCACGCGCTTGCGCGCCGCGCGCACGGGCCGGCGCCCGCAACCCATCTCGCCGTCATCGCCCCCGATGCTGCAGCGATCGAGGATGCGTCGCGCGAGGAAGCGTGCCACAGACCGCCCCGAAAGGGATGCCCCATGACCGGAAGCGCGCCAGGGACTCTGCCATGCGGTTGATCGTCGGCCTCGGAAACCCCGGTTCGCGCTACGCGAACAACCGGCACAATATCGGCTTCCTGGCCGTCGACGCGATCGCCCGCCAGCACCGGGCGAGCCCGTTCCGGCACCGGTTCCAGGGCGAGGCCGCCGAGGTGGTGCTGGGCACCGAGCGGGCGATCCTGCTCAAGCCCTCGACCTTCATGAACGAGTCCGGGCGCTCGGTCTCGGAGGCGCAGCGCTTCTACAAGATCCCGCTCGGCGACGTGATCGTGCTGCACGACGAGCTCGACCTCGCCCCGGCCAGGCTCCGGGTGAAGCTGGGCGGCGGCAATGCCGGGCATAACGGCCTGCGCTCGATCACCGCCCAATGCGGCAACGACTATCGCCGGGTGCGGCTCGGCATCGGCCATCCCGGCGACAAGGCGCTGGTGCATTCCTACGTGCTCAACGATTTCGGCAAGGCCGAGCTGCCCTGGGTCGAGGATCTCTGCCACGCGGTCGCCGACCACGTCGCCCTGCTGGCGGCGGGCGAGGATGCGAGCTTCCAGAACAAGGTCCACCTCGCCATGGCCGGCCGGGGCTGGGACGAGGTGAAGACGCTCGGCGCGAAAAATTGACACGAAAACACGGGAACACGATATAGCCGGCAGAGGCTGCGATGAAGAACGTCACCGTGACGATGGACGAGGATCTGCTGCGCCGCGCCCGCGTGGCGGCGGCGCACGAGGGCAAGAGCCTGTCGCGCTTCGTCGCCGAGACGGTGGAGCAGCGCGTCGGCCGCCCCATCTCGCAGAGCGAGGCCCTCGCGCAGTTCCTGGCCGGACCGCCGCTTCACGTCCTCGACGAGAATGGGCGCGCGCCGTCGCGCGACCAGCTCTACGATGAGTGAGCAGAGACCCGGGGCCCCGCGCGTCTTCATCGATTCGAACGTCCTCCTCTATGCCCGGGATGACCGCTTCCCCGAGAAGCAGGAGCGAGCCCGGCTCTGGCTGGCGACGCTGTCGGCGCGAAACACCGCCGTGGTCAGCCCGCAAGTTCTCGGCGAGATTCACAACGCCCTTCTGCGGGGCCGGATTCGCGTCGCGGCCGACGAGGTGCGGCGGACGACCCTGGCGATCGAAACATGGTCGCACGGCGCGACGGACCTTGAGCTCATTGCGAGCGCATGGTCTCTGCGCGCTCAGACCGGCTTCCAGTGGTGGGACTGCGTCATCCTCGGCTCTGCGATCCGGGCGGGATGTCGCTACCTCCTCTCGGAGGATTTTCAACACGGCCGCGAGGTCGAGGGCATTACGATCGTGGACCCATTCCAGGCAGGTCCTGAAACGATCATGGCGGACCATTAGGACGGATCATGGGCTTCAAATGCGGCATCGTCGGCCTGCCGAACGTCGGCAAGTCGACCCTGTTCAACGCGCTGACGCAGACGGCGGCCGCCCAGGCGGCGAACTACCCGTTCTGCACCATCGAGCCGAATGTCGGCGAGGTGGCGGTGCCGGATCCGCGCCTGGACGACCTCGTCCGGATCGCGAGTTCGAAGGAAAAGATCCCGACGCGGCTGACCTTCGTGGACATTGCCGGGCTGGTGCGCGGCGCCTCCAAGGGCGAGGGCCTGGGCAACCAGTTCCTGGCCAACATCCGTGAGGTCGACGCCATCGCCCACGTGGTGCGGTGCTTCACCGACGGCGACGTCACCCATGTCGAGGGCAAGGTCGATCCGGCGGCCGATATCGAGACCATCGAGACCGAGTTGATGCTGGCCGATCTCGACAGCCTGGAGCGCCGGGCCGTCGCCCTGGAGAAGAAGGCCAAGGGCGCCGACAAGGAGGCCAAGGAGACCCTCGACCTCGTCAACCGCGCCCTGCCGCTGCTGCGCGAGGGCAAGCCGGCCCGCCTCGTCGAGCGCAAGCCGGACGAGGAGAAGCTTTTCCAGTCCCTCGGCCTGATGACCGCCAAGCCGGTCCTCTACGTCTGCAACGTCGACGAGGGCGACGCCGACAAGGGCAACGCCTATTCGGATTCGGTGTTCGCCCGGGCCAAGGCCGAGGGCGCCGTGGCGGTGGTGGTCTCGGCCAAGATCGAGAGCGAGATCGCCGTGATGCCGGAGGCCGACCAGGCCGAGTTCCTGGAGGCGGTGGGGCTGACCGAGCCCGGCCTCAACCGGGTGATCCGCGCCGGCTACGATCTCCTCGGCCTCGTGACCTACTTCACGGTCGGCCCCAAGGAGGCCCGGGCCTGGACGATCACCAAGGGCACCCGCGCGCCCGGCGCCGCCGGGGTGATCCACTCGGATTTCGAGAAGGGCTTCATCCGCGCCGAGACCATCGCGTTCAAGGACTACACCACGCTGGGCGGTGAATCCGGCGCCCGGGATGCCGGCAAGCTGCGGCTCGAGGGCAAGGACTACGTGGTGCAGGACGGCGACGTGCTGCATTTCCGCTTCGCCAACTGAGCCCCTGACCCACCCGACGAGGCTGCCATGCCGGACCCCGCGGTCGAGGATTTTTCCGTCGGCGACGTGATCGTCGGCGAGCCCCTGACGGTCGGCCGCGACGACATCGTCGGCTTCGCGCGGGCCTTCGACTTCCAGCCGTTCCACCTCGACGAGGCGGCCGCGGAGGGGACCTTCGCGGGACGGCTGATCGCGTCGGGCTGGCACACGGCGGCGCTGGGGATGCGGCTGCTTCAGAAGGGGCCGTTCCGCGGCGGCTCCTCGCTCGGCGCGCCGGGGATCGACGAGCTGCGCTGGCTGGCGCCGGTCCTGCCCGGGGACGCCCTGACGCTGACCTTCCGGGTCGTGGGGATGCGGGATTCGGCCTCGAAGCCGGGGCTCGGCTTCGCGACCGCGGAACTCGCCCTCGGCAACCAGCGCGGCGAGACGGTGCTGACCCAGCGCTTCACCTTCATGCTGGCCCGGCGCGGCACCGATCCCCTGCCGCCGCGCCCGGTGGAAATCGGCGAGCCGGGGCCCGTGACCGAGCCGGAGGATGCCGAGATCCTGCCGTTCCTGCGCGACGCCGAGATCGGGATGGTCCGCGACCTCGGCGCCTACCCGTTCAGCGCCGCGGCGATCGTGGCCTTCGCCGAGGCCTACGACCCGCAGGCCTTCCATCTCGACCAGGCCGCGGCCAGCCGCAGCCATTTCGGCGGCCTCTGCGCCTCCGGCTGGCACACCGCCGCCGCCTACATGAACCGGCTGCTCACCACCCGCGCCCGCGACGCCGCCTACACGGCCACCTGCGGCCCCGTCCCGGAAGCCGGCCCCTCCCCGGGCTTCAAAAATATGCGCTGGCTCAAGCCGGTCTATGCGGGCGACACGGTCCGGTTCAGCACGAAGCTCACCGACAAGCGCACCTCCGCCTCCCGCCCCGGCTGGGGCCTGGCGTTTGCCCGCAACACCGGCGTGAACCAGCGCGGCGAGCCGGTCTTCGCCTTCGACAGCGCCGTGTTCCATCGCTGGGAGCCGTGAGGCGCAGCGGTTCCCGCCCCCGTGCGTTGTCGCGACGGACACGGACGGGATCCCGCGCACATGTATCAGAAGAAGCTCGGCAACACGGGACTGTTCGTCTCGGAACTCTGCCTCGGCACGATGACCTTCGGCGGCGGCGGCGGGATGTGGCGCCAGATCGGTGCCCTCGACCAAGCGGAAGCCGGGCGTCTCGTCGGGCGGGCCCTCGATGCCGGTATCAACTTTCTCGATACGGCCGACGTCTACGCGGAAGGTCTCTCTGAAGAGATCACCGGCCAGGCCCTGCGCGACCTCAGGGTCTCGCGCGACAGCGTTGTCGTCGCCACCAAGGGCTACGGGCCCATGGGATCGGGCGCCAATGCCCGCGGCGCCTCGCGCCTGCACATGATCGACGCCTGCAAGGCGAGCCTGAAGCGGCTGCAGCTCGACCATATCGACCTTTATCAGGTCCACGGCTTCGATCCGGCGACCCCGATCGAGGAGACGATGCAGGCCCTCGACATCCTCGTGCAGCACGGCCACGTCCGCTATGTCGGCGTCTCGAACTGGGCGGCGTGGCAGATCGTCAAAGCGCTCGGGATCAGCGAGCGGGCCGGGCTCGCCCGCTTCGAGACGCTGCAGGCCTACTATTCCATCGCGGGCCGCGACCTCGAGCGGGAGATTGTCCCGATGCTGCGCTCCGAGAACCTCGGTCTGCTGATCTGGAGCCCTCTGGCGGGCGGCCTGCTGAGCGGCAAGTATTCCGGCGGAACGGGAGAGGGCCGGCGCGCGAGCTTCGATTTCCCGCCGGTCGACCGGCCCCGTGCGGATTCCTGCATCGACGCGATGCGGGTCGTCGCGGAGGTTCGGGGCGTCTCGGTGGCGCAAGTGGCGCTCGCCTGGCTCCTGCACCGCAAGGCGGTGACCAGCGTGATCGTCGGCGCCAAGCGCCTCGATCAGCTCGAGGACAACATCGCCGCGACCAAGCTCCAGCTCACCGCGGAAGAGCTCGATCGCCTCGACGCGGTGAGCGCGCTGCCGGCCGAGTATCCGGGCTGGATGTTCGAGCGCCAGAACGCCCGGGCTCAGCAGCTCGCCGAGTCCGGCCGGCCCGGCGCGCGATGAGGCGGCTCACGCCGCCTTCCGGCGCTCCGGATACAGCCCGTAGAGCCCCTCTTCGCTCGCCTCGCAGATGCCGCGCTCGGTGATGATCCCGGTCACGAGGCGGGCCGGGGTCACGTCGAAGGCCGGGTTGGCCACCGGGCTGCCGGGGGAGACCACCTCGATCGTGGCGAAGCCGCCATCGGCCAGCCGGCCGGTCATGTGGGTGACCTCGCGGCCGTCGCGCTCCTCGATCGGAATCTCCCGCACGCCGTCGTGCAGCGTCCAGTCGATCGTCGAGAACGGCAGGGCCGCGTAGAACGGCACGCGGTTGTCGTGGGCGGCGAGCGCCTTCAGGTAGGTGCCGATCTTGTTGCAGACGTCGCCCGACGCCGTGGTCCGGTCCGAGCCGACGATGCACAGGTCGACCCCGCCATGCTGCATCAGGTGGCCGCCGGCATTGTCGGCGATCACCGTGTGCGGCACGCCGTGGCCGTGGAGCTCGAAGGCGGTGAGCGCCGCGCCCTGGCTGCGCGGCCGGGTCTCGTCCACCAGCACGTGGACCGGCACGCCGCGCTCGTGGGCGGCGTAGATCGGCGCCAGGGCGGTGCCCCAATCCACCGTGGCGAGCCAGCCGGCGTTGCAATGGGTCAGCACCGTGACCGGCCGCCCGCCGTTCGCCGCGTGCAGGTCGGCGATGATCTGGCCGCCATGGGCGCCGATGGAGCGGCAGCTCGCCACATCCTCCTCGGCGATGCGGCCGGCCTCCGCGAAGGCGCGGGCGAAGCGCTCGGCCGGCTGGATCTGCCGCAGGTTGCCGGCGACCCGATCGAGCGCCCAGCGCAGGTTGATCGCCGTCGGGCGGGTCGCGGCGAGCGCCGCCACCGCCCGGTCGATCCCCTCCATCGAGGGATCGGCCCGCATGGCGAGCGCCAGCCCGTAGGCCGCGGTGACGCCGATCAGCGGCGCGCCGCGCACGATCATGGTGCGGATCGCCAAAGCCGCATCGTCGAGCGTGGCGAGCCGCTTCAGCTCGAACGCGAAGGGCAGGCGCGTCTGGTCGATCACCTGGACGCTGACGCCGTCCGGGTCCGGGAAGATCGTGCGATAGGGCGTGCCGTCGATATGCATGGCCGGTTCTGTGCCATAGCGAGGCGGTTTTTGCACCACCCCGCGCCGGATCCCGCGCGATCCTGAGGGCACGGGGTCAGGCTTCCTCAACCTTAGCAGGTCGTTAAGGCCGGCATGACTAGCCTCGGGCGAGAGAGTCCCCGTTCGCGTCCGGTCCCGCATGCGCTCGCTTCGCCGTCCCGCGTCGCCCTACGACACTTACGTCGACAGCGTTCGCCCCTTCCTGGGCAAGCGCCTGACGGAGCTCGGAGGGTTCGTGCTGTTCACCGGGGCGGTCGCCCTGACCGTCGCCCTGGCCACGTGGTCGATCGACGACCCGAGCCTCAACCACGCCACCGACCATCCGGCCCACAACGTGCTCGGCCAGCCGGGCGCCGTCGTGGCCGACCTCGCCATGCAGATCCTGGGGCTCGGCGCCCTCGCCTTCGTGCTGCCCCCCGTCCTCTGGGGCGTGCGGCTGATGCGCGAGCGCGACCTGCCGCAGGGAGGCATGCGCCTGGCGCTCTGGATCATCGGCTTCTGCGCGGCGAGCGCCGTGGCGAGCGCCCTGCCCCCCACGGCCCGCTGGCCGCTCCCGACCGGGCTCGGCGGCGTGGCCGGCGACGGCCTGCTGTCGATGGCCCGGGTGATCGTCGGGGCGGTGTCCTCGGCGGCGGCTCATCTTGTCGGCTTCGTCTACGCCGCGGTGGCGATCCTCAGCCTCACCGGCGCCTGCCGGTTCGGGACCGTTGAGGAGGACTCCTTCCACGACGAGCCCTATCCCGCCCGGCATCCGGCCCTGCGGGGTCGCGACGAGCGCGAGGACGCGGACGAGCCGAGCCTCGGCCTCGTGGGCATCGGCGCCCTCGCCCAGGGCCTGATGCGGATGCGCTTCGCCCTGGCGCGACGGATCGAGACCTGGCGGACCGGCCGGGTCGAGCCTTTCGACAGCGCCTCGCCGGCGCTCGCGGCGCGCCGCGCCTTCACGGATGCGGACCTGCCCTGGGCCGAGCACCTGCAGGAGGCGCCGCAGGCGGGTCCGGAGCGGCGCGAGCCGGTCTTCGAGGCGCACGACGAGCCGGTCGCGGCGCCCGCCCGCCGGGTCGCCCTGCCGCCGGACGACGACGAGCCGGACGCGTTCGAGGCCCCTGCCCGGCCGGCGGCACCGCGCGCGCCGGAGCCGACCGCCTCGCGGGTCGCCCCGCCGGCCGCCGCGCCGGTCCCGGCCCGCCGGGCGCCCGCGCCGCAGATGCGGCCCGAGGATTACGCCCTGCCGGCCCTCGACCTGCTGGCCGCCCCGCGCGGTCCCTCGCCGGCGAGCCTGGTCTCGGCCGATGCCCTGGAGCAGAACGCGACCCTGCTCGAGGCGACGCTGGGCGATTTCGGCGTGCGCGGCGACATCCTGGCCGTGCGCCCCGGCCCGGTCGTGACCCTCTACGAGCTCGAGCCCGCGCCCGGCACCAAGTCCAGCCGCGTGATCGCGCTGGCCGACGATATCGCCCGCTCGATGTCGGCGGTCTCGGCCCGCGTGGCGGTCGTCCCCGGCCGCAACGCCATCGGCATCGAGTTGCCCAACGCCAAGCGCGAGACGGTGTTTCTGCGTGAGCTCCTGGCCTCCACGGATTTCGCCGAGAGCAAGCACAAGCTCGCTTTGTGCCTCGGCAAGAATATCGGCGGCGAGCCGATCATCGCCGACCTCGCCCGCATGCCGCACCTGCTGGTCGCCGGCACCACCGGCTCGGGCAAGTCGGTGGCGATCAATACCATGATCCTGTCGCTGCTTTACCGTCTGAAGCCGGAAGAGTGCCGGCTGATCATGGTCGATCCCAAGATGCTGGAGCTGTCCGTCTATGACGGCATCCCGCACCTGCTCTCCCCGGTCGTGACCGACCCGAAGAAGGCGGTGATCGCCCTCAAATGGGCCGTGCGCGAGATGGAGGAGCGCTACAAGAAGATGTCCAAGATCGCCGTCCGAAACATCGACGGCTACAACGCCCGCATCAAGGAGGCCCCCGACCGCGGCGAGGTCATCACCCGCACCGTCCAGACCGGCTTCAACCGCCAGACCGGCGAGGCGATCTACGAGCACGAGGCGATGGACCTCGCCCCCCTCCCCTACATCGTGATCGTGGTCGACGAGATGGCCGACCTGATGATGGTGGCCGGCAAGGACATCGAGGGCGCGATCCAGCGTCTCGCCCAGATGGCGCGTGCGGCCGGCATCCACCTGATCATGGCCACCCAACGCCCGTCGGTGGACGTGATCACCGGCACGATCAAGGCGAACTTCCCGACCCGGATCTCCTTCCAGGTCACCAGCAAGATCGACTCGCGCACGATCCTGGGCGAGATGGGCGCCGAGCAGCTGCTCGGTCAGGGCGACATGCTGTTCATGGCCGGCGGCGGGCGCACGAC